>JAGMBW010000003.1 GCA_023129535.1 Desulfobacterales bacterium | reverse complement strand
TTCCGCAATCTTCCTGGGAATATGCTCAGATGCTTCTGGAAAGAAACAAATCCGAAGACGATGCCCTACGTCATGCTTCCAACGTCTGGCTGGGAAGCGATTACAACCGAGGTGAGTGCGAGGATGCTTACTATCAACTCTGTTTTGGCGATACAAATCCCCTTGATTCACAATTTCAGCACATGGCAGAAGAGGTCTTTGGACCACTCCTGGGCCACCAAAGGGAAATTGGTTAACACGATTGTTGATTGTTGATTGTCGATTGATGATTGTTGATTGCCTTTTGATTGTTGATTGGTTTTCAATCATCAATCATAAATCATCAATCATCAATCATCAATCCAGGGATCCTCAATCCTCAATCGCAAATCCGAGCGTAATGAAACACTTTGACCTCTTAAACACTTCCCTTGAGGGTACAAACCTGATCGAGGCGAGCGCCGGCACGGGGAAAACTTACACTATTACCGGGCTGTTTCTGAGGCTGGTGTTGGAGAAGAATCTCTCCATAGACGAGATACTGGTCGTCACTTTTACCGAAGCTGCCACAGAGGAGTTGAAAGACAGGATTCGTCGTAAGCTGCATGAAGCCATACAGGCATTTCAACGACTCAACCACTTAACGACCTCCATGGGCCGCAACGAGGATCCCTTTTTGAATGAGCTGGCAAAAAGACACAGGCATTCAAAGACGGCGCTGAGATGCCTCAGAGATGCACTCCTATCTTTTGATCAAGCGGCCATATTTACCATACACGGTTTCTGCAGGAGAATGCTGTATGAGAACGCCTTTGAAAGCGGCAGTCTCTTTGATACCGAATTGGTTACTGATCAGGAAGATCTGAAGGGGGAAATTGTTGATGATTTCTGGCGCAGATATTTCTACAACGCTTCGCCTCTCTTTATCCATTATGCCATTAACAACAAGACAAGCCCGGAAAGCCTACTTGATCTAATCGGCAATGAAGTTTCCCGGCCATATCTGAAGATCATTCCCCAGTTTGAACCGCCTGACTCTTCTCATCAGGAAAAAGAATTCAAAGAGCGCTTTAATGAAATTTGCAAGGCATGGCAATCGTCAAGGGCCGAAGTAGAAACCATATTTATCAGCGATGGAAGTCTAAACAGGAACAGATACAGAGAGGCCAACATCCCGATTTGGCTTAACTGTATGGACGATTATGTCGCATCGGATGGCAATGATCCAGCATTGTTCAAAGGTTTCGACAAGTTTACCACAAGTGAACTTAAAAGGGCAGTGAAGAAAAATCACGTTCCTCCAACTCATCCCTTCTTTGAACTTTGTGAAAAGTTAAAGGAAAAACAGGAGGAACTTGAGAGGATTTTCGAGCAGCGTCTTCTCGGGCTCAAGGCCAAATTACTTGATTATCTGCAGAATGAGCTCACGAGGAGAAAAGGGGAGAAAAATATCCAGTCTTTTGATGATCTTTTGCTCAAATTGTACTGGGCCCTGGAAGAAAAACACGAAAAGGGTGGAGAAGCCCTCGCAACAGCCATTAGGAGGAAATTCAAGGCTGCCTTGATCGATGAATTCCAGGACACGGATCCGGTACAGTATGCCATTTTCAAGAAAGTCTTCGGTAGCCAAAACAGCGTCCTTTTTCTCATTGGCGATCCGAAGCAAGCCATATACGGTTTCCGCGGCGCTGATATCTTTGCCTACATGGATGCAGCGAGACATGTGGAATCCCGGTACACTCTCAAGGAGAACTGGCGGTCCGAGCCCGGTTTGATTACGGCAATCAATAGCATCTTTGCCAACGCAAACCATCCCTTTGTCTATGAGGGAATTCCCTTTCAACCGGCTGCGCGTCCCACCCTGCCCGGCTCCCCTGGCCCAGACCGGGATTATGGGTTTGGGAAATTAATTCAAGCACGTCGCGCCAGGGCGAGCTTGCACTTCATATATCCTGAACTTTTGAGGATACACGGAGAAGCGAAACCGCCTTTTCAATTCTGGGTTCTGGATGCCAGCAAAGTAACAAAATCTGAGAGGGTGATCACGAAAACACTGGCAAGAGAATTGATTCTCGGGGCCGTGGCAGTGGAAATCTCACGGCTTCTGGGTCTGGGAAGAAACAACAAAGCTCTGTTGGGAAAAAGACCGCTCAAGGAAGGTGACGTCGCTGTGTTGGTGCGGACAAACGCTGAGGCACGTCTCATACAGGAAGCTTTATCTAGATTCCATATCCCCAGCGTTCTTCACAGCACCGGGAATCTCTTTGATTCGCATGAGGCCCTGGAGATGGAGAGGGTCCTTGCCGGCATTTCAGAGCCGAATCATGAGAGGCTTCTGAAAGCGGCCCTAACAACGGATATGATAGGTCTTAGAGGAGAAGATCTGGATGCCTTGATGGAGGATGAAACCGGATGGGAAGCGTTGCTTGTTAAATTCAGGGCATATCAGAACCTTTGGAACAAGCACGGTTTTATCCGCATGTTCCGGTATTTGCTGTCAGAAGAAAACGTCCGGTCCCGCCTTATGTCTTTGCCCGATGGAGAACGCAGGAATACGAACTTGCTGCACCTCTCGGAGGTCCTTCATCAGGCTTCTATTGAAGAAAAGCTCGGTATGACAGGAGTCCTGAAATGGCTTTCTGAACAGAGAGCTCCGAACACAAAACGGTCAGAGGAACACGAGCTGCGTCTGGAAAAGGATGAAAATGCCGTAAAAGTCGTCACCATCCACAAGAGCAAGGGCCTTGAGTATCCGGTTGTATTTTGCCCCTTCGCCTGGAGCGGCTCGAGGTTCAGGCGCTCAAAAGAGCCTTTTACGTTTCACGATGAAGACGACAATATGAGGTTAACCCTTGATCTTGGCTCTGCAGACATGGATGAAAACCGCGTCTTTGCTGAGAAGGAACAATTAGCGGAGAACCTGCGTCTGCTCTACGTAGCTTTAACCCGGGCTAAAAACCGCTGTTATTTTGTGTGGGGCCGTTTCAAAGAGGCTGAGACTTCTGCCCCGGCCTACCTCCTTCATCAACCGGGATCATGGGAAGGGAAAAGCATCGTCAGCGCTACCGGAGAGAGATTTAGTGCTTTAACTGATAAGGATCTGTTTGAGGAGTTAAGAACGCTTGAGAGAAAGGCCAACGGGACCATCAATCTTGTTGAGATGCGGACTATAGCACCAGGAGAGTATTTTCCACTCAACGACTCAACGACCCAACCACTCAACGACCCAACCACTCTACCGCTCACATGCCGAGAATTCTCCGGCGATATAGATCGTTCCTGGCGGATTTCAAGTTTTTCATCTCTAATATCCGGCCAGCCGCGTGGGGCAGAACTGGCCGACCGTGATGCTATAAGCCTGCCTGATTCCTACAATCAAATGGCCCTTGAAGAATCAACCCTTGAAGAAGAACCTTCAGGAATATTTGCCTTTCCAGGGGGCACAAAGGCAGGAACATTTTTGCACGACATACTCGAGCACCTCGATTTCGCGCAAAAAGATACGTCTCCCATGGAAAAACTGGTAACAGAAAAACTCGATGTATACGGATTTGAGCCCACATGGCAGGAAACAATTTGCCGTATGATCCAAAAGGTACTGTCGGTTCCTTTGGAGCCGTCCCGCAAAGATTTTACTTTTTCGCGCATCCGGAATGCGGATCGGCTCAACGAGTTAGAGTTCTATTTCCCATTGCAATCGATTTCACCAAAAAAGCTCGCGGGCTTACTGCGTTCATGCTTTTCATCCCACTTCCCTGAGCATATTGAACGGTTGCATTTTGCACCTGTCAGGGGATTCATGAAAGGATTCATAGATATGGTTTTTCAATTCGAGGGCCGGTTCTACCTTGTGGACTGGAAATCGAATTTTCTTGGTGGCAGGGTAGGGGACTACGGTCAGGAAGCGCTGGCAGCGGTCATGGAGAAGGAATTCTATGTCCTGCAATACTACATTTACACTCTGGCCCTGGATCAGTACCTGCGCTTGCGCCTGGCGGGTTACAACTATGAAACGCATTTCGGAGGGGTTTATTACATATTCCTGCGCGGCGTAGATCCAGAGAGGGGTCCCGATTTTGGCATTTACAGGAACCTGCCTTCACCTGAATTGGTTAAGGCTTTAAGGGAAGATCTAATAGAAAAAAGAGATGGGCCGGTTTGGGCATAAGCATCAGGCAGAAATAGTCAAATTGTGCAACCTGTGCCGTTAGATATTGAATTCTAAGCAAAAGCGCTCAAAAGAACTATCACGAAAGCACGAAAAGACGTAATGTTCTCAAGGCGAAGGCCGCAAACCACGAAAAAGTTCTAAAGACTTGCTTGATTGTTAGATTCTTGCAGGTTCACTCTTATGGTCATCTCTCAGGATGCTAAGCTGCTGATAAATCAGTACTTGTTTGACAAACAGAATTCTGAATATCTTTTTGGTATGGTTCATTTCGTGTTTTCGTACTTTCGTGTTTTCGTGATTGATTTGAATACTTCTAATCGCACAGGTCGAAATTGTGAAAAAGGAAGACATAGATCGTCTTTACAGTAGCGGCAATCTCTCTCAGCTTGACATCCATTTTGCCAGCTTCATTGGCAGGCTTGCTGGTACGAGTCTTCCGGAGCTATTCCTTGCAGCGGCGATGGTAAGCAGTTACACGAGACAGGGCCACATCTGTCTTGACCTTTCTACCGTAGAAGGAAGGCAATTGCTGGAGCAGCACAATGGGGAGGGTCCTGTTGTCTGCCCAGAATTGAGCGACTGGCGCAAGAAGCTTAGACAGTGTTCTGCGGTAGGAAAACCTGGTGACTATAGCCCTCTGATTCTTGATGACAGGTCCAGGCTGTACCTGTATCGGTACTGGGATTATCAAGAAAAACTGGCGGATTTGATCAGGAGACGTGTTTGTGAAGATGAGAAAAATATAGATATTGCGCTGGTAAAAGAAGGGCTGGGACGTCTTTTTTCTGGAGGCCAGGCCGAAGACGTAGACTGGCAGAAGGTTGCTGCCTTTACCTCGTTGATCAAGAAATTCTGTGTTGTTTCCGGAGGTCCCGGCACAGGGAAAACCACGACCGTTGCAAAAATCCTGGCACTGCTTTTAGAGCAAGCCTGCCCCGCTAAAACAATGGCGGACAATTGTACCGGGATATCACGATTTAAAGCCTCTAAAGGGGCCAGGTCGGGAAAGCTTCGAATAGCCCTTGCCGCCCCTACCGGCAAAGCTGCTGCAAGGTTGCAGGAAGCGATCAAGCGTGGCAAAGAGAACCTCGATTGTCCTGCTAAGATCAAGGAGGCAATACCAGATGAGGCTTCAACCATACACCGGCTGCTCGGAAGCATTCCAGGCTCCCCCTATTTTCGTCATAATGCCCAAAATTTGCTGCCTGTTGATGTTGTTGTCGTGGACGAAGCTTCGATGGTAGACCTGGCTTTGATGTCCAAGCTTGTCCAGGCCCTTCCCCCGCAAGCCCGGCTGATACTCCTGGGAGACAAAGACCAGCTCGCTTCAGTGGAGGCGGGCGCCGTCCTCGGCGATATATGTGATACTGGCCATGTCCATAGATTTTCAAGGCGGTTCTGTAGCGATCTGAAAAAGGTCACCGGATACAATATCCCCAGAAAGCCGAACGGGAAAGATGAACCGGGGATTGGTGACTGTGTTGTGCAGCTCGACAAGAGTTTTCGCTTTGGGACTGACAGCGGTATCAATGCGGTGAGTCGCGCAGTCAATGCAGGGGATGCTGATCTTGTTGTGACACTGTTGATGGACGGCAAATGTGGGGATATCAAGTGGACAAACCTGCCCCGGATTAACGCTTTGCCCCGGGCCATCAAGCACACGATTATAAAAAGCTTTGGAGATTACTTACACGAAGTCAACCCTGTGCTCAAGGATAGGGACATCGGGGAGATTTTTCAGCGATTCGATCGATTTCGGATTCTATGTGCCCTCAGAAAAGGTCCCTACGGCGTGATTGCTCTGAACGCGCTGGTGGAGCAAGCCCTCAAGGAGGAAAGGCTCATACAACCTGACACAAGGTGGTATCGTGGCCGTCCGGTCCTGATCACCAGGAATGACTATGATCTGCGGCTATTCAATGGTGATGTAGGGATCATCCTGCCGGATCCTGCAGCGAACAATGAGCTTCGCTGCTTTTTCCCGGCCGCAGACAGCGCGCCAAGGAAGTTTCATCCGCTCAGACTGCCTGAACACGAAACCGTATATGCGATGACCGTTCATAAGAGCCAGGGATCAGAGTTTGACAGGCTCCTGCTACTCTTGCCTGACAGGGATTCTCCCATCTTGACGCGGGAACTCCTATATACTGGTATCACTCGCGCTAAGGAGAGCGTTGAGATATGGGGGACTGAGGATGTTTTTCGCATAGCAGTCTCACGACGCATTGAGCGGATGTCTGGCCTGCGTGATGCGCTGTGGCGAACTTAATTCGCTTCGCTCACAATTGGTCGAGTGGTCGAGTCGTCGAGTGGTCGTTTGAGATATTGTACCAGGATTTGATGATCCTTCTTGGTCATTTCAAGAAACGTAACCCCCATTCCGGCGGGAGAGTCGTCTGTTTGTTCTGCCTTTTTTCTTGCCCATGCCACTTCACACTTGATTCTCATAGGGTCTGAAAGGCCTGGTAATTGCAATTTGAGAAAAAACTCGTCATCCTGTTTAAGTGGATTTTCGGTCCTGATGAAAAGGCCCCCGGTAGACAGATTTCCAGTGTACGCATTGACAAAGGACTCCCTATGTTTATAACTCAGGGACAAGGTGTCTAAAACACGAATCTCTCTTCGTGATGAAAACTCACGGGCCCGCTCGATCATTTTTCTGAATCTGTGTACCACGGCCACGAGAATGCTCCTGAAGTCCGAATGGAGTTTGTTAAATTCCCAATCCAGAAATGCTCGATCAATAACGCCAATAGTGGTTTCACCAACAGCACGGGCTGTGGCAGTGCGCGTGATACCTCCCAGGAAAGCGAGTTCGCCAAATACCTCACCTGGGTGAAGCCATTCGCTGACAAATTTTTTCCCTCCAACCGTCTTAGAGATTTCCACCTCGCCAGACAGAATCAGATAGACCCAGTCTCCCGAACTCCCTTCCTCAATGATAATCTGGCCATCCTGATAAGTCTCTTCAGATACTATATTGAACATGGAAAGACCTCCTCATCCAAGTCTGTGGCACATAATATACACCTTGTGCCCTGAGCCTTGCGCCTTGTGCCCGTGTTGATCGCAACAAAGAACGCAAAGGCAAGAGGGTGCCATAGCCCCAAAACTTTATTCTAAAAACTATACCAAAGATTAGTGTGAAATGGCAAATGACAAATCGCAAACAACGGATAGCAGGCATTTTCACATCACACGCTCTTGCTGCACTCGTAACTTCTCAAAAAGTTCAGGTAATTCCTTGACAATGGCGTTTGCTGTCATTGCGAGGAGCGAAGCGACGTGGCAATCTCATGGTCTGGAGATTGCTTCGCTCTGCTCGCAATGACAAAAAAACCGAACTTTTTGAGAAGTTACCGAAATCCGAATATCGAAATCCGAAACAATATCGAATGACAAAAATTCAAAACCTAAAAATGCTAAGGAATTGTCACATCTTATATCACGGTCAAAAGCGCCCGTACAGTTTAGAATATTTGGACATTTGATATTCGGATTTGTTTCGAATTTCGTAATTCGTGCTTCGGATTTCGGGTTTATCCGGGTTAGGAATGAGGCAATTTTCATTGTAAAACATCATGTTGAGGTTTACTTTGACGTTACCGTGGAATCGGCACGAAGGCCAGTTGACATTTCAGCAAGCTTGGTATAGTCCCCGTTACACAAAATGAGCTTTCGTATAGCGGCAGGTTTTTCAGATACTTAGTGGAGCGGAGAAGAGGCTGAGAATGGGGGGTGACAAAAGAAAAGAAGCGAGGATCGATTTTTATCTCGGGGCGATGTTGAAGGGGTATAAGGGAGTACAGAAGATAAGGGACTTTAGCCTGAGCGGGGTATTCATCGAGGTGCAAGACACATCTCGGTTCAAAGAAGGAGATAAAATCGATCTTATCATGAGACTTCCCCACGAAAAAAATGCCATGATGGTAAAGAGCCGGATTGCCCGTGTGATCAAGCGGGGAATCGGTGTCAAATTCGTAGACCTCTCCCCACAGCATGCTATGGCATTAGAGTATTGTTTTCATGTTTTTAAACATACCATACCACTTCCCGCTGCCTGGGGAAAAGTGAAATAAAAGTTTGTCGTGTTTATTGGGTTTATTGGGTTCATTAGATTTCCCGCATAGCGCAGAGCGCAGAGGGCAGAGCATAGAGGGCAAAGGATATGAACGCTCTGCGCCATGCGCTCTGCGCTATGCCCCTTAAAGAGGAGAGAAATGGTATGCCTGAAAAAAAGAATACCCTGATTGTTCGGGCCAATGTGGAGATGACCGCTGCCTCCCTTCAAGCCATTGTTGAAAATGCCAAGAAGGTCTCCGGGCCAGACGAAAAAGGGGTCTATCGAGTTGACACTGCAGACAAGGTCAGTGAAATGATATCCCGGTTTCTCCTTGAGAATAACTTTGAGAGTTTTGTCCAGAATATGGACAACTACAGGGCATAACCCCCTTGCAACCTCATGAGACGATACGTCATCAAGTCCGCCTCCGGCGGACCCCAGCCCGAAGAGAAAGTCTTTTCCATCCGCTATAAGGAAGCCTTAAACCCTGCCCAATACGAGGCCGTCACTACCTTGCAGGGGCCCTTGCTGGTGATTGCAGGGGCTGGAAGCGGCAAGACCCGAACCCTTACGTACCGCGTTGCCCGGCTGGTCGAGGAAGGAGTTCCGCCGTCAGCCATTCTGCTCCTGACGTTTACGCGCAGGGCAGCCCAGGAGATGCTGCGAAGGGCAGTAGCGCTCCTGGACCAACGCTGCGAAAGGGTCGCTGGCGGCACGTTCCATTCCTTTGCCAACCTGATTCTGCGAAGATATGCGGGGAGGCTGGGTTTTCAATCAGGGATCAGTATTTTGGATCGAGCCGATGCAGAGGATGTGATCAGTCTTCTCCGCACCAGGATGGGGCTGAATCTCAAAGAGCGCCGTTTTCCCCGCAAGGGGATCATTGCCACTATGTATAGCAAGGCTGTAAACAAAGTAGTTTCCATCGAAGAAGTCATCCTCGAGGACTATCCGCATTTTTTGAAAGAGACCGCGGACCTTCTCCGCCTTTATGAGGTTTACCAGGGGTATAAGCGGGAAAATCTCCTTATGGATTATGACGATCTCTTGATTTACATGAGGGCCTTGCTCGAACAAAATCCGGATGTACAAGAAAGACTTTCTCAAACCTATCGTTACATCATGGTGGACGAATACCAGGACACCAATAAGATTCAGGCTGATATTGTCAGGTTCCTTGGTACCACCCACAATAACGTCATGGTCGTGGGAGACGATTCCCAAAGCATCTATGCCTTTCGCGGGGCCAATTTCCGCAACATCATGGATTTCCCCGCCATGTTTCCATGTACAAAGATCATTAAGCTGGAAGAAAACTACCGGAGCACCCAGCCCATATTGAATGTTGCCAATGTCATTATTGACGGGGCACGAGAGAAGTATACCAAGGTCCTGTTCACGCAGAAAAAACGCGGCGCCGTGCCATCGCTGGTGGCCGCTGAAGATGAACGCATGCAGTCACGGTTCGTGAGCCAGAAGATCCTTGAACTTTGGGAGGAAGGGATTCACCTCAATGAAATTGCGGTCCTGTTTCGTTCCGGCTATCATTCCTTTGACCTGGAAATCGAGCTCAACCAGAGAAACGTTCCCTTTATAAAGGTAGGTGGATTCAAGTTCATCGAAACCGCCCACATCAAAGACTTCCTCGCACACTTGAAAATACTCGCAAATCCTCTGGACCCTGTTAGCTGGCATCGCGTTCTGCTCATGCTGGATGGCATCGGGCACGGGACAGCAGAAGAAATATTTCAAAGCGTTGCCAGGTCTGGCGTGGGCGTCAAATGTCTGGCTGACGTAAAGCCAAAGCCCCGTTATGCCGGGGCTTTCAAGAAACTCAGAAAGGCACTGGAGAGTCTTGATGGTGACCCTTGTTCCCTGATAGAGATTGGAGCCAGACTCATGCGTTATTATGGGCCGATTTTGGAGAACAAATATGACGACCATCCGAAGCGTGCCAAAGACCTGGAGCACCTATTGACGATTATGGAGCGTTACCGGCGTCTTGAAAATTTTCTTTCTGACATGGCACTTGAGCCCCCGAATGCCAGTGTAAACAGTATCCTGGCTAATGACTTCGAGGGTGAGCAACTGGTCCTTTCCACCATTCATTCGGCAAAAGGACTTGAGTGGCATACGGTCCTCATCATATGGGCTCTGGAGGGACGCTTCCCCGCCACCTATGCGGCACACAGTGATGAAGAAATGGAGGAAGAGCTTCGTCTGATGTATGTGGCGGCTACGCGGGCAAAAGAAAATCTTTACTTCACTTATCCTATCAGCACCTACGAACGAGGTACGGGCATGATCTTTTCCAGGCCCTCCCGGTTTGTTGAAGGCATTCCCGAAGAAATACTTGAGCACTGGTCTTTGGTGAGCGAGGAAGAGCCTGGCTCCGCATAGCGCATAGCGCATAGGGCAGGACATAGGACATAAGGGCATAGCGTTTTTCTTTTTTTACGCTCTGCGCTCTGCCCTATGCGTTTTTATTCCGAAATCCGAAATCCGCATTCCGAAATAGTATATGATTCCTATTCGAGATACGATCCGGTCAGAAACCTATCCAGTAGTTAACAGCGTCATCATTGCAGTCAACGTGATTGTTTTTTTTATTGAGTTGTCTCAACAGCAAAGACTCAATGAGTTCATCTACATATACGGGCTTGTCCCCGCACGTTATGCTGTTCCCCAGATTTCAGCTTACTTTACCACTGGTCAGCAGGTGGTTTCTTTTCTCACATTTATGTTTTTGCATGGTGGTTTTTTACACCTGCTGGGCAATATGTGGACACTCTATATCTTTGGTGACAACGTGGAAGACCGCCTTGGACACTTGCGCTACCTTATGTTTTATCTGCTGTGCGGGTTGGCCTCAGGGGCGTCACATTTAGTGATTAACTGGCATTCTAAGGTGCCAACCATCGGTGCCAGCGGCGCTATTGCCGGGGTGATGGGAGCCTACTTTCTTCTCTATCCCAGAGCAAAGATACTGACCTTAGTGCCTATTTTTTTCTTTTTCCAATTTTTTGAACTTCCTGCATTCTTTTTTCTTGCGATCTGGTTCTTGTTTCAGTTTCTGAGCGCGGCGGGGGCCTCGGCTCAGGCTGGAGGCATTGCCTGGTGGGCCCATATCGGGGGCTTTATATTTGGGATCATATTCTTGAAAGTCTTTCAGATGTTCCCGGAGTCGGCTGCAGGCAGGAAGATCAGGGACATGACCAGAAATCGGACGACCCCACGATTGCAGGTGATTCGTCCTGTCGGGTTTGGGACAGACCCTGATCTCTATGCCCCCATTACCATCACAGAGCGGGAGGCCCTCTTTGGCGCACGGAAGCTGATCAACATCCCAAAGGGTTTTCGGAAAAGGACCTTCTTCTTGACTATACCCACGGCTATCTCAGAGGGTAGTACCCTTCGGTTGAAGGGGATGGGACGGCAGACCGCAGAAGGTTTGCGAGGGGACCTTTACCTCAAGGTACAGATAAGGGATTAGAGGCGCAATTCGGAATTCGGATTGCGGATTGCGGATTGCGGAATGTGAAGATACAAGTTATAAAATGACTTCGTGATTTTATATAACGCAGCTTCGCCGCTCGAAAAAAAGGGAATTTTTATACTATCAAGTCGGCGGTAGAAGACTTGCCTATTTGGGCGGGAGCTGATATTCAGAATCGTGAACGGAAATTGAATATTGAATATTGTTTTCAATCGTCAATCATCAATCATCAATCGTCAAAGGAGGGGCATATGAGTCAGAAAGCATTGGAAACCTTACTGGCTGAACTTGAAGATTCCGTGATCGTGGGAGATGACGGAAAGGTGTCGGTTGCGGATGAAGAGAAACTTCGCGGCAGACCTATAGACATCCTCGCCAAAAAGGCTGTCTTCGGGGACTCCGGGCAGCAGGCTGCTGCGAGGTGGCTGCTGTGGGAGTTGGGACAGGTGTTGGAGATCTATCCGGCATCCATTCATGAACTGTATATTGCCAGGGGGCGGGGTGAGGTTCCCTTGAATTTCACCGTGCCGGCCATCAACCTGCGCGCCATGGCCTATGATAGTGCCCGGGCCGTCTTTAGGGCCGCACTTCCGCGCAACGTTGGGGCCTTGATTTTTGAGATTGCTCGCTCTGAGATCGGCTACACCGAACAGCGACCTGCTGAATACCTCAGTGTGGTGATGGCAGCGGCCATCAAGGAAGGGTATCGAGGACCCCTCTTTGTCCAGGGAGACCACTTTCAGGTCAATCTGAAGAAGTTTAAGGCTGGCCCGGAGCTTGAGCTTCAAGCCGTGTCTGATCTGACAGAGGAAGCCATCAAGGCCGGTTTTTACAATATCGACATCGATACGTCCACGTTGGTGGATCTAAGTCATCCCACAGTAGACGAGCAGCAGCGAAACAATTATGAAGTGTGCGCCAACCTGACGGCGTTCATTCGGGAGCGAGAACCTGAGGGGATCACTGTCTCTGTGGGTGGCGAGATCGGTGAGATTGGTGAAAAGAACAGCGATGAAACCGAATTGCGCGCCTTTATGGACGGTTACTACCGGAGCCTGGCCAAAGGAATGACCGGGCTTTCCAAGATCAGTATCCAGACAGGCACGGCCCACGGCGGCGTTCCCCTTCCGGACGGGACCCTTGCCCGGGTGAAGATCGATTTTAATGTGATCAAGGAATTGTCAAGGGTGGCCAGGGATGCTTATAGCATGGGCGGGGCAGTGCAGCACGGGGCATCCACCCTGCCTGACGAGGCGTTCAACCAGTTTGTTCGAAACGAGGCCACAGAGGTGCACCTGGCCACCGGATTTCAGAATATCGTATACGACCACGAGGCATTCCCTGCGGAACTTCGCCGGCGCATGTACGATCACATCAAGACCGCTCATGCTAATGAGCAAAAAGAGGGTCAGACAGAAGAGCAATTTATATATAAGACACGCAAGAAGGGCCTTGGCCCCTTTAAAGCAGACCTGTGGGGGTTGTCAGAAGATGTGAGAGCTGCCATTCGTACCAGTCTTGAAGAAAAATTTGGCTTCCTGTTCGACCAGCTCAATGTGGGAAATACCATGGAAGTGGCCAAACGCTATACCCCTCACATAGAAATCCACAAGAGCCTGGCTGAATAATGCGAATTGCGGAATGAAAGCGCAAAGCGCAAAGGGCAAAGCGCAAAGCGTCTTTCGCTATGCTCTATGCGCCATGCGCTATGCTCTATGCGGAGCGAAGCGACAAATGACTATGGTAGCTGCAAGTGCCTGTCTTCTTGGCTACTGCTGCCGGTATGACGGCAGAACGAGCCCCAGTGAAGCGTTGATGAACCGGTGTGCCAAAGAAGTTATGCTTGCCATATGCCCGGAGGAACTCGGAGGCCTTCCGACGCCAAGAACGCCTTCAGAGCTCCATGGTGGCGACGGCTTCGATGTGCTGGAGGGCCGGGCCAGAGTCGTGGATGGTAAGGGCAATGACGTGACCCATGCCTTCCTGAAAGGCGCTTTTGAGGCCCTGAAACGGATCAAGGAAAACAACATTCAATTTTGCTTTCTAAAGGACAAGAGCCCTTCGTGAGGTATGGGTGACCGATCAGGAGATCGGCAACCTATTGGGGTAACAGCAGCGCTCTTTGTTCGGGAAGGCATCCAGGTAGAAGAAGTGGTAGCTATAGCAATCCCCAATCTTCTTTAAAAACTCTTACCGCAGAGCACAAACAAACCCCAAAAAGGAGGAAGACGTAAATGAAACAGTTGAAAGAGGATTTGCAAACACTAACCAACGATCTCAAAGCACTGGCTAAGAAGACTGAAAAACTGATGAAGGGTGTTGACAAGCTTGAAAAGACTCAGGCTAAAGCCGGCGTTAAGGCAAAGGTTAGGAAGGGTGGTGTGAAGAAGGCCACAGTCAAGGAGCCTGCTGCCAAGAAAGGCAAGGCTGGGACTGCCAGTGAGCAGGTTGTCAAGATCATCAGGAGGGGTAAGGAGGGTGTTGACGTTCCCACGCTGATAAAGAAAAGTGGGTTTGAGGACAAGAAAATGAGGAACATCATTAATAGGGTGCTGAAGCAGGGCAAGATCAGGAGGGTTGCCAGAGGGGTTTATGTGGCGGTGTAAGGTAACCGGCAGTCCGCCCCACCAAATCCAAGTACAAGGTCAACCGTTGCTATATGTGAAATATGCAAGCGAATGAAAAAATGTCCTGATTACCGGGCATATAGGGAGCCGTCGTTATTTCCAGAGTTATTGAAGGGACAAACAATAACCAAGGCAGCGTATCGCCGGAGGAATAGACCGAGAAGGATAAAACCTGATCCTGCCGAAATCTTGGATAAACTTGAACAACTGACGCTAAATTTGTAAAATGGAATGGTATGCAAACGCCACCCAGTGGAAAAGGCTCGATGTTTTGATATGCTTTTGTTATCTTTACACTTTCAGTTTTTATGATAATGGCAAGAGAGTTACACTGGGGCTTTTGCTGAGAGCAGGTCGGATAGTGCAAGGACATCTGTGTTTTGACAACCCTTGTTCCGAGACACAGATAGCAGAACGAGATCTTTACAGCCTCTTGTCATCTTGGCTCCGATAACAACTCTCCTCATTTAGGGTTCTGTGGGCAAATAATGCTCAAGAGTGTCATTTGCTTTCTCAGTGTTTGTATCAGTTCATCTCACCGGCTCACCGGCTTGGTGTCAGGAACGGAACGGTCATGCATTTATGCCTTTCAATTGGGGGCGAAATATGATACAGGCTTGAACATGCCGCGAAGATCTCGTATCGACGGACGGGGGGCGCTGCATCACATCATCTGAGGGTAAGCGGGTACGATTTTGGTAAAGCTGTCAATCGTGTGGCGCGGCTCTTCGATATGAAACCCCGAGAGATTTTGTTTCCAGCAAGCGTAGCGTGTAATAGCCCGCAGCCTGCTTTGCTATTGGGCCGTAAAAGAACTGGGGATCAGTACCACGTCAGTTGCCAACAAACTTGGCATGCATCAATCAAGCGTCAGCCGAAAACCACCTGCTTCTCGACGTTGAAATAAACGCATGATCGTCCCCCTGTCCTGTCCTGAAATAGGTGAAAAAGCAACCGGGGAAATCAATCAGGGCGTTGGAAGGATAAATGTCAATATTTCACGAGCGTCCCCTATTTCCGGTGGCGCCCACGAGTCCGGGTAGCGCCATGTACACCATAGAGGACATATACAACCGCTTGGACGCCGGCACAGCAGGTTCCAAGCGCACCGGATCGTTTACCGAGCCCTCATCGGGACCGACGGCCGGGACCGGCCATACCTTAGACGAGGTGATGGGGAAGGCGCCTTCTGTCGACGACACCGACGGGGCCGGTGTCGCTGACGTGCTTTCGGGCAAGACATTCTGGGGGCTGACCAGCGGGGCTTGGGGCCTGCAGACAGGGAGCCCTTCACCACATCATTGCCAGTGGTATTGAAAGAAGGCGAATATTCGCTGGCTGGATAAATTTAAGTTAAAAAGTTAACTACGTCCCCATGGTGTTCCGGGAATGTGTGGCACTGGAAGGTGAAAATAAGGTAAATATGAAAGAACGTCCCCCACATTAACGAACAATTTCGTCCACTGATGGTTTCGGTGCTGCGCAACCTGTTTACCGGGAATGTTGTGTCAGCGGATGGCGGGTGGAAACCAGGAGGAATTTGACTATGCCGGAAAACTCAGCCCTTGAAGATCGAATGGACACCCTGGAAGCGGTGCTTGGGGAGTTCATCGTTCATACGCAGACGGCCCTTGGAAAACTGGCCCGCGAAATGATCTCTTTCAAAAATGAGATGAAGGACTTCAAGGATCAGTCGCAACGCAATCACAGACAGATAAACCAGGAATGGGGAAACCTGGCCCGGAAAAAGGGGACCATTGTGGAAGATATCATTGCGCCGGCGGTCCGGCCCGCGGTCAAGAAATATTTTGGGGAAGATGTGGTCTATTTCGCGGTCAATGCCAGAAAGATGGTGAAATCCCTGGACCTTGCGGGTGAGTTCGATGTGGTGGCCGTGGGAGAAAAGCGGGTTTTTTTAGTGGAAGTCAAGAGTATGCCAAAAGAGCAGTATTTAGACGATTTTCTTAACAATGTGGGGAAGTTCCGGAAACTTTTTCCAGAATACGCCGCCATGCCGCTAATTCCCATTTTTGGGTCCCTGCGCTTCGAGGATCCCTTCATCCCCCTGGCCACGGCCAGGGGGATCTACCTCCTCGCCTATCGGGAATGGGACTACATGGACATCCTCAATTTCGACGAGATACCGTCGGAGGCGGATTGTTCGCCGGGAGTGAGAGGGTGAGAAGTCTCCAAAGGCAGTGGCGTTGATGCACGTTCGGTATGCAAAGTCAGAGGTCAGAGGACAGAGGTCAGAGATCGGAGGTCAGAGGTCAGAAGTCAGAGATCAGGGGTCAATATTCAATCTTCAATCAACAATCATCAATCCAAAGATGGGGGCTTATCATGCGTACCATGAATTGTATTGTGTTATGTATCCTGTTTTCATTTGTGACCGTGTGTGGTGTGGGCCTTTACGGGCCGGGGACTATGACGGCTTCGGCCGGGAGTCTGGATTCACCGGCCGCGCGTACGAGTGCGGATAGTGCAATGTACACCATAGAGGACATATACAACCGCTTGAACGACGGCACAGCAGGTTCCAAGCGCACCGGAGCGTTTACCGAGCCGGATTCGGGGCCGACGGAAGGCACGGGACATACGCTGGACCAGGTGATGGAGAAGGCGCCTTGTGTCGACGACACCAACGGGGCAGGTGTGGCTGACGTAGCCAGCGGCAAGAAATTCTGGGGGCTGACCAGCGTGGCCTGGGGGCTAAAGACAGGGACTTCTGCGGGTGGGGGCGGCTCGGCCGCGGTTGCAAAGACCGGGCAGACCCCAATCGTTCCCCTGGACCCTGCTCCAACCGGATCTGATGGTGATCTTCAAAAAGGCGTGGCCTGGCCGGATCTGCGGTTTACGGACAACACCGACGGCACGGTGACCGACAACCTGACAGGGTTGATCTGGCTGAAGAAGGCCGATTATAATAGTACTGCAGGTGATACTGGCACAGCCACATGGGATAATGCCCGTTTGTTTTGCAATGCGCTTGAAAGCGGCCAATGCGGTCTTACCGATGGCTCCTCGCTGGGTGACTGGCGCCTGCCCAATGTAAAGGAACTCTCAAGCCTGATTGATTGGGCTTATTACAATCCTGCTTTATCTAATGCTGATGGGACAGCGAAGTGGACATCTGGAGATGCCTTTGCAGGCGTGCAGTCGCGCTACTATTGGTCGTCTACTACGTATGCGAACAGTACGGTCCTCGCCTGGCACGTGTACCTCTTCAATGGCTACGTCCGCAACGTCCATAAGGACTACGACTACTATGTCTGGCCCGTTCGCGGAGGACAATAGTAGAATTATTTGATCATTTGACTCTTTGGGTTCTTTGACGGGGGTGATAAGGGGATTGACGATTGACGCCCCGGTTAAATCCCCAAAGGGGTTCCGCAACAGCGGAAATTTAACAGGGTAAAATTGAAGATTGAAAATTGTGGGAATGCACCAATCGGGAATCTCAAATGAAAAGCGAGGAATTGAAGAAGAGAGGAACGAAATGGGGTCATGTCTACTATTGACTCTTGCTCAAATTTAATAAGGGTCAATAGTAGACTTGACCCCTTATCCTCATGTTATCATTTCATTTAATCTACCAACAGGGGCTGCGGAATGGACATTAAAGAAGCGGTTGGGAGCGTACTCAAAGATCTGATCGTACCAGAATTGGACAAAATCAAAGAGGAAAACAAGGAAATCAAGGCCACTTTGGTTTTGACCAACAAAAGATTGGATGACATCAACTTACACCTTGCAGATCAGAGTCGAAGGATTGATTCGGTAAGGGAAGAGCTGAGCCAGCGGATGGATGAAACTAACAATAGGATTGATTCGGTAAGGGAAGAGCTGAGCCAGCGGATGGATGAAACTAACAACAGGATTGATTCGGTAAGGGAAGAGCTGAGCCAGCGGACCGACCGTCTCTATGAGGTCATTGTGAGAAGGGATGAGCATCATAAATTGGACGAACGAGTAGGCCATCTAGAGCGGGAGGTAAATGAGTTGAAACGGATGGCTGCATGAGCCATACAAACTCGATAACATCGCCAAGCTATACGCAGGAAAGTACGAACATCCCCACCCGTATCCAGGATTGACGTTGGGCTTAAGCAGAGGCATTTGTCAAGAGAAAAGATTTGTCCCTGAAGTTGCCCTGGATTCCTGTTCCCCGATCGGGTCGAGGACAAGCTTCGCGGGAATGACAGGGTGGTATAACTGTGTGTCATTCCTGCGGAAGCAGGAATCCATAGGTCTGAGGCATTCTATGGTTTAGCCAGAGTTATTGAGAACTTACGAAGATTGCAGGTAAACAGTATCGAATCGTCAATAGACAATATTCAATATTCAATTAAAAAGGGGTGGCTACAGCAATTTGACCAACGTGGCTACAATGACGATACCGGCCAGCATCATTGTACCCAGCCGAAGCGTGAGGTCGTGTCTCAAACGTATTTCAAGTTCTTTAATATCACGCTTGAGAGCAACTTCAAGCTCTTTCAAATCCCGTTGCAGGGCAATGATATCTTCTTTTGTTGCCAACCGGTCATCAATAATACTGGCCAAAGCTTCGGCCTGTACCTCTGCTTGAGCTTCAGTGAAGCCGGCTTGTTTTAGTTTTTTGGCATAAGCCAAAGTATCAAAAGCAATAGCGTTGGACACGATGCGCCTCTTTAATAAACTACCCCGCCGCAAGCAGCGGGGTATCAAAATAAGTGTTTTATCTTTTCTATCGCAGCAAGCTGCGGGGAATTAAACCCTACAGATTTCGCATCACGCTTCAAGTGTTTCGAGTAATCCGTGTAATCTGCGAAATCTGTGGATTAAATAACCGTTCAGGGTTCAGTAGTGTCATAACAATTACAATTTTGACAAGAAATACCAGTATGTCAAGGCTTTTTTGTAAGATTTCACCCTGTTCCTGAGTCTAAAGGTCAGTGGTCGGGGGTCAGAGGTCAGAAGTCAGAAGTCAGAGGTCAGAAGTCACCCCAGTGAAATGCGCTTCGCTGTCACTGACGTGAATTTCACGGGGTAAAGAAGTCAGAGGTCAGAGGTCAGAAGTCAATCTTCAATAGTTGATGAATTCGTAAAAAGTCGTCACTCCGGTGAAAACCGGAGTCCAGATGGTCTGCAACTGC
>JAGMBW010000029.1 GCA_023129535.1 Desulfobacterales bacterium | reverse complement strand
CAGGGGTTAAAACCGTGAACCGTGACCCGTTGAACGCTGAACCATGAACTGCAAACAATATCTTCAAAACGTTCAATCTTCATCGCTTTTTAACCGTGAACCGTTGAACCGTTGAACCGTGAACAGCTATCATCAATGTTATGCCTCAGTCTTTATCGTTACGTAATACTGCTGATTGCCTCGCTGTATTAGGAGGACTGCAGAACCCTTCTGCCGATACTTAATCACCGCCCTTTTGAAGTCATCCAGGGTTTTGACCACCAGTTCATTGATTTTACGGATGACGTCGCCAGGACGTGCGCCTATGCGACCCAGGTAGCAACCGGGTCGGAGTTCGGCCACCATCACACCATGTTTGGCTGCTATCCTGAACCTGAGGCGGGCCGCAACTGAAATCTCCTGGACCCTGACACCAAGAGACTTATACGCCAGGTCGTCAGCCAAATCTTCTGGGAATGTGCGGGAGCGAACCTCCACGGTGTGTGTTCTGTTGTCTCGCCACACCGCCACTGGAATGACATCTCCGGCAGCAAAATCCTTAATAATGGCATGATAGGTTTCCTTCGAACTTACACGCCTTTTTCCGAGGGCAGTGATCACATCACCAGGTCGCAAACCCGCCTTTTGGGCCGGGCTCTGTTCTATCACGTCGGATATTAGCACACCCTTACTTTCTCGAATGTCGAGGTACTGGCTAAGTCTCGGGTCAAGATCCTGGACAGACAGACCAAGCCACGGGATGTGCACCTCACCGTACTTGATGAGATCGTCCACGACCCGTTTGGCCTTGTTGATGGGTATAGCAAAGCCGATTCCCTGGGCCTTTGAATAGATGGCCGTGTTAATACCAATAAGCTTGCCATTGATATTCAAAAGAGGACCTCCGCTGTTGCCGGGATTGATCGAGGCGTCTGTCTGGATGAACTCCCGATATGTACGGTTTTCAGCCTGGATGGAACGGTTCAGTGCGCTGATGACACCCGTGGTTACGGTATTGGAGAAGCCAAAAGGGTTGCCAATGGCAATGACGGTTTCTCCAATCATGAGGTCGTCAGAATTCCCCATGGGAATAGCCGGTAAGGGCTGCTTGGAGTGTATACGTAGGACAGCCAGGTCAAAATCCGGCGCGGCCCCCACCAGCTCAGCCTCAAATTCCCTCTCGTCTCTCAGTGCGACGGTAATCTTGGCACTTCTTGCGATCACATGTTCGTTGGTAAGAATGTAACCACGGTTTCCGTCGATGATAACCCCTGAGCCCAGGCTGTTACGTTTGTAACGCCTTTGATAATCAGGTTCAAAGAAGTCTTTGAAGAAGGATTCGAAGAAGGGATCAAGGCCAAAATCAAAGAATGGGTTGGAGCGCTTTATGACCTCATATTCGCTGCTGATGTTCACCACGGCAGGGCTCACGTTCTTGACCGCCTTGACGACCGCGCTTTCTCGGGGAAAGTCAGCAGGGCGTGTTTTGCCGGGCAAAAAGGTGATAAGACCAAGGAGTGCCACAGAGGTAACAGCAAGGAGTTTAGAATAACAAATATTAGAGTGAGACATAAGAATCCTGTTTTATCATCCAGTGCATGTTGACCGGTTCGCTCCCCATGCCTGAATCAAGCTGTTATCCGTGCAAACCAGACCCGCCCTGCCCGCCCTGGCGCTTCAGCTTACTATTAACCTGCCAAGCCAGTAATCCCGGTCTGGGCCAGGGGCGCGACATGCTTACTATTGGCTACAAGCTGATATATCGCGGTCTGGGCCAGGGTTTTATAGCCGCGACGAGCAACAGGTCAAATTCATAACAGGGAATCCATGTTCCGTCAATCCTTGACAAGGCCACAAGCGCCTGATAATTTTTCTTTAAATTTTACGTAAAAGTTCAGCCACCAAGGCACTGAGTCACAAAGGAAGGACATATTTTTTGAAACCTTATTATGAAAGGAAGAATTCACTCTCCAAAAAATTTACGGATATTGCTTTTTACTGTGCATAAGGAATAAATAATCATTTTAAAATCTTAGTGTCTTTGTGGCTGAACTATTACAATTTTACCACAATCCGTTAACCCCACTAGGAGGCTGTCCGAGAACTAACCAAGGTTGTCATTTCGAGCGTAGCGCCCGCCCTGGCGCGACACGTGTTAGAATGAGGCCGATAGCCTTATGGGGCCAGGTCTGGGCCAGGGAGAAATCTTATTCTATTGAAAATACGTAAGTTTGAGATTTCTCCCTCCGGTCGAAATGACATAAAGACTTATTCTCGGACAGCCTCCTAGTAGGGGATGCCATGAACAAAATATCAATGCTCCCATTTTTCGCATAAAAATGAATTCAGATTCCATTCTCAAAAAGGTGCCTCTGTTTCAGTGTTTCAGTGATGCAGACCTTGAGCATTTTTCGTTGTGTCTCAGGGTTCAGAGATTGATGGAGAAACAGGCCCTTTTCAGAAAAGGGGATGAAGGCACGGCCCTTTACATTATAAAAAAAAGAAGACTATCCGATCTTTGTCAAATGGTTTGAAGCGACTGACTGGATACTCGATACGGCATCCTTTATTTACCAGTTTACACTTTTTCATGCTAAATTGAAAAATTTGTAATGGCTGCAAAAAGGCGCAAAAGGCGCAAAAATATAAATCATGTGCATGTACGACTGACATTCAAACCATTTTGCGCTTTTTGCGCCTTTTTGCGGCTAATTCTCGTTTTTAAAAGTGTAAACTACTTTTGTGGCTATATGAAGGATGCCCTCGATACCGTGGAAAAGTTTCCGAAAACGGCAAAAGGATCGGCAAACTTGAGTGCTATAATATTGACACCGAGTTAATAATATATATTATATACGTTTAGTTATATATAATATAACATCGGTTAAGAGGTCGGCAAAAATGTATGACCACCCGAGCCAAATGAATCCGTTACTACCAACTGGAGCTCACGAACTGGCAGATCTCGCTGTGGATGTTATCAGGCGTTCTGCGATGTTAGGAGGCCGACTCCATCCTGTGTCTCGAAAGAGCGTAACCGCGGTTCTCAGGATAATGAATAGCTATTATTCCAATTTGATTGAAGGCCATAAAACACATCCCGCGGACATCGAACGCGCTATGAAGAACGAATATTCCAATGAACCAGCTAAGCGCGCCTTGCAAATTGAAAGCCAGATTCATATTGAACTGCAAGAAGCTATTGAAGCGAAACTGGAAGATAAGAAGCTGTGTGTCAGCTCACCCGAATTTATTCAGTCAATCCATCGGCGTTTTTATGAGCGTCTACCCACGGAATTTAGAACAGTCCGTAATGAAGATACGGGTGAGGAACATGAGGTTATCCCTGGCAGGCTACGTCAACATGAGGTTCAAGTAGGAAAGCACATTGCTCCGGCATATAGAGCGCTTCCCGCCTTTTTGAAGCGGTTCGGGGAGGCATATGACATAGACAAGATTCATGGGGACAAAAAAATAATTGCTGTTGCGGCATCTCACCATCGGTTGGGATGGATTCATCCTTTCTCTGACGGTAACGGTCGTGTGATGAGGCTTCTTACCGATGCTTTCATGCATCGTATACCGATTCACGGCTACGGATTATGGACAGTAAGTCGCGGACTTGCCCGCCATCGAGATGACTACATGGCGGCATTGACCTGGGGGGACGCGCCTCGTCAAGGCGACTTAAATGGGAGGGGTAATCTTTCACTAAGAGGCCTGACCCGTTTTTGCAGGTTTTTTCTTGAAACATGCCTGGATCAGATCGACTTTATGGATAGCTTATTGCAATTAGACGGTCTTCTTGACCGGTTACGCGGCTATGTTGAGCTCAGACGGCAGAAATTGATACCTAACAAAAAACCACTCAAGTCGGAAGCTGCTTATCTCTTAGAGGAAGCCTTATTGCGTGGCCAATTCCTTCGTGGTGAGGCGTCTCGAATTACCGGATTACCAGAAAGGACAGCACGCCTTGTGCTTGGTGAGTTGGTAAAGGATGACCTGCTATCCTCTGATACACCGAAAAGCGCCGTATACCTGGCTATCCCGGCGCATGTAGCATCTTATTGGTTTCCAAACCTGTTCCCAGAATCTTGAAGAATTTGTAATGGCCGCAAAAAGGCGCAAAAGGCGCAAGAATATAAATCATGTGCATTGTACGATTGAAACTCAAACTATTTTGCGCTTTTTGCGCCTTTTTGCGGCTAATCCTCGTTTTTAAAAGTGTAAACTACTTTTGTGGCTATATGAAGGATGCCGCATAGCCCGCCTACGAGAATAACAGGGAAACCATGCAACGTCAATCATTGCAAGAGATATTGCCCCTGGTCCAGCGCCCAAGCCACTATCTGGGCACAGAGATCAATGCAGTAAGAAAGGATCATAAGGGTGTCCGGCTCCGGGTTGCCCTGGCCTTTCCGGACCTTTATGAGGTGGGAATGAGCTACCTCGGTATTCAGATTTTATATCACATTCTAAATGCCCGGGAGGCGATTGCGGCAGAAAGGGTCTTTGCACCGGGCCCGGACCTCGAGGCAAGGTTGCGAGCCGGCGGTATCCCCCTTTGTTCTCTTGAGACGGGCACCCCACTTTCAGATTTCGACATTATAGGCTTTAGCCTCCTGTATGAACTTAATTTTACAAATATTTTGACCATATTAGACCTGTCGGGCGTACCGTTTTTTGCACGGGACCGGGATGCATCTCATCCTTTCGTCATCGCAGGCGGTCCCTGTACATTCAATCCAGAACCCGTTGCCGATTTTTTCGACGCCATGGTCATAGGAGATGGCGAGGAGGTGGCCCTTGAACTGGCAGACGCGTATCTGGAATGGAAGGAAGCCGGAGGTGACCGCCAAAGACTCCTTGAGAGGTGGTCACAGTTGCAGGGCGTTTACGTGCCGTCTTTCTTTGAGGCAGATGTGGACCCTCAAGGGTTCCAGGCGCTCACGCCTCGGTTCTCTAAGTACACTTCTGTGCGTAAGGCCCTGGTTTCCGACCTGAATCAGGTTCATTATCCAGATTGTCCTGTGGTTCCCTTTGGCAATCCTGTCCACGACCGCCTGAGTCTTGAGATTTGCCGGGGTTGCACAAGAGGATGCCGGTTTTGCCAGGCGGGGATGATCTATCGCCCTGTGCGGGAACGTGCACCTGATACACTCCTTTCGTTAGCAGAGCGGACCCTGGTCAGTACTGGATACGAGGATGTCTCGCTGCTCTCCCTCAGCACAGGTGACTACAGTGCGATAGATCTCCTCATGGAGGGGATGATGAACCGATGCGAGCCGGAGAAGGTTGCGGTTTCTCTCCCGTCTCTTCGGGTTGAAAGCCTGACCGAGTCGCTGATGACCCAGATCAAGCGAGTCAGGAAGACAGGCTTCACAATAGCCCCGGAGGCCGGAAGCCAGCGACTTCGTGAAGTGATCAACAAGAATATCACCGAGCAAGACCTTGAGGAGGTCGTCCGGAATGCCTTTAGGCTGGGATGGCAGGTTATTAAACTCTACTTCATGATCGGCCTGCCCACGGAAACAGAAGCTGATCTGGATGCGATTGTTGCACTGGTGAGGCGGCTTCAAAAAGCTTGTCCCCCGGGCAGGCGCAGTAAGCACATTACCGTGAGTGTTTCCACCTTTATTCCCAAGGTCCACACGCCGTTTCAGTGGTGTCCTCAGACGTCGGTGGATGAGAGCCGGAGAAAGATTCGTATGCTCCGAAACAAAGTCCAGGGCCGAGGCCTTCGTTTCAAGTGGCAAAACCCTGAAATGAGCCTCCTTGAAGGGCTCTGGGCAAGAGGGGATAGACGGTTGAGCCCTCTGTTGGTGAAGGCGTATGAGATGGGCTGCCGACTTGATGGCTGGAGCGATCACTTTCAATACGGACGATGGCAAGAAGCCATGGAGGCTTGTGGCGTGGATGTTGACTTTTATACAACTCGTGCCCGAGATCTCTCAGAACCCCTTCCGTGGGACCATATTGACTCCGGGGTGTCCAAAGACTTCGTGAAGCTGGAGTGGGAAAGGGCCCTCAAGGGAGATGAAACCCCGGATTGTCGGCACGGGGAGTGCAGCTTGTGTGGCGTTTGCGATTTTAAAACTGTGAAACCCGTAACATTTTACGCAGAGACTGCTGGCGAAGTTGGCGAGGACATTTACAGAAGTAGAGACGAGGGCCCTTTCAGGAAGCTTCGGGTTTCTTATGCCAAGCGCGGGCGGGCCAGGTATTTCGGGCATCTTGAGCTGGTCAAGATCTTCATGCGGGCCTTCAGGCGAGCCCGCATCTCCCTGCGATTTTCCAAAGGGTTTCATCCGGCCCCCAAGGTCTCTTTTGAATCCGCCCTGCCCGTGGGGATCGAGAGCCTGGAGGAGCGCTTTTCCATCCAGGTGCCACTCCATGTTTCACGTGAAACAGTGATGGAGCGTGTGAACCTCGAACTTCCAGAGGGGCTGACCATCACGGCCTGCGATCCGGTTGTTCGGGAGGCATCAGAGCCTGGGCCGAAGCTTGTTCACTACACGGTGACCCTGAAAGAGGGCGCCTTTTCTGGGGCCAAGCTCAAGGATTTTTTGGAGAAAGAAACATGGTCGTTGACCAAGACGAATCGAAAAGGCCGGACCAGGACGTTTGACTTGAAGCCCCTTGTCAGGAAGTTTGCGCTCCCATTCCCAGAAACAGCGGATATGATCCTGGAGGAGAAACCCGAAAACATCGTGCGGCCCACGGATGTGCTCGGTTCTATTTTTGACTTGTCTGAAGAGGTTTTAAAACTTGCGACCATCATTAAGGGTCCCGTCATTGACTAGCTTAATTGTATAGGAATTTCCTTTTTTTAGAGCGGCGAAGCCGCATTATATAGAATCGCGCAGCGATTGTATAACTCGAAATCTCCTGTGTTTTGTTTTCCATTTCAATTCCGTAATCCCTGCCCTGTGAAGCGCTTGCCCTGCCTGCCACGTAGGTCCGCATGATCGTACTGGGGTGGAACGCGAAGGACATTCCACCGGGGCGAAGCCTACTTCACCGGGGCCCAATCCGCAATCCAAAATCGGCATGGCCGCATCTGTCACAGTTGTCGTGTTATAATAGACACCGAGTCGGGGCTTTGGCCTTTACTTTGGTGTTCGTTCCTGGTAAAAAATTGCGCTAAATCATTAAGAAATAAGGTTTTAGCCACAGGCGTACGCAGACTTGCGCAACCTTGCGCCAAACTCAAAATCCTGAACGGGTCGAATGACAATGGAGGTCGACGGTAAATCTGATTAGAAGTCAAACAAGATCATGCCAAAAATGAAAGCCACATCGGATACAGAGCGTTTTTCAAGGTATCAATCAGTAGTCAATGTTCTGTTGGCAAAGGATTCCTTTCATAAGTCTGATATTTATGAGGCCCTGAAGGATGAAGAGAAAGCCTTTCTGGGCCGGGTGATCAGCGAACTGGTGCAGGACGGTTATTTCACTAAAACAGGGTTAAAGACAAAGCCCCAATATACATGGTCAACGAAGAAAAACGGGTTCAATCCTGGCCGGTGGATTGATCAGCGGGTTTTCACCGCCACCGTCAAGCGCTCCCCCTCTGATGACCGTCCAAGGGAACGCCTACTCCGCCTTAGGCCGGCAGAGCTCAAGACTTCAGAGCTCATGGCTATCCTGATTCGTTCCGGCCTTCAGGGTGAGTCTGCCATGCAGGCCGGAGAAAAACTGGCGGCATTCTTTGGAAACGACCTTGAAAAACTCTCTATGCAAGCAAGAGGAGAACTTAAACAGATCAGTAGAGCCATAGGAGAGACAGCCTATTGTCAAATCATGGCCGCCCTCGAATTGGGCAAAAGAATGGCAAATCAGCGGGCGACTGAATCAGCGCCAAGTTACAAGATCCGCAACACCTCCGACGCCGTTTCATACTGCACACAGCATTTTATGAGATTGGCACGAGAGGCCAAAAAAGAGGAATTTCATGTGGTCCTCTTGGATGAAAAGCACAATGTCATAAAGTCGGAAAAGATCACGGTCGGACTGATAAACAAAAGTTTGGCCCATCCACGTGAAGTCTTTAGTCCGGCTATTCGTGAATCAGCCTCAGCCGTTATTCTGGTGCACAATTATCCCAGCGGAGACCCCTCGCCCAGCCAGGATGATAAGACAATAACCAAAGAGCTTAAAAAGGCTGCTGAAACGCTCGGCCTTCGAATCCTCGATCATATCATCCTCTCGAAAGATAAAGTCGTGAGTATGGTTGATGAAAAGTTATTGTAAATTCTCAACACAAGGCAACGGTCATGGACCCCAGTGACAGCAATGAGGCCAAAACCAGGCAGGCCTTTATAGACAAGGCCCTTAAGAAGGCCAGGTGGGGTCCCGTTGTCCGCTTTCAACCAGGTGTCCGGTATGATCACGGTTCTGTTGAAGAATACCCCACAAAAACAGGTCCAGCCGACTACATACTGTTTCATAAGCGGAAGGCATTGGCTTGCGTTGAGGGCAAAAGAGTAAGAATAGGGCCGCAAAATGTGCTTCAGCAGGCAAAAAGGTATGCGCGGGGTTTTCAGGAAGGCGTCTACTCATTTGGTGAGTACCATCTTCCTTTTGTCTATTCAACCAATGGCAAAATCATCTGGTTTCAAGACCTGAGAGACCCGTTGAACCTCTCCAGAGAGGTTGCCGCGTTTCACACCCCTCAAGCGCTCATGGAGATTTTGAACAAGGGTGAGGCAGCAGCCAAATGGCTTGCAGAAAATGAAGTGGATAATAAGACCTTGTGGCCCTTTCAAATCGAAGCCATAGAAGGTGTGGAACAGGCCATTATAGATCGCAGGCGACACATGCTGGTAGCCATGGCCACGGGCACGGGAAAAACCTTTACGATCGTGAATTTGATCTACCGCTTGATGAGATCCGGTTATGCCAAACGCGTCTTGTTCCTGGTGGATCGAAGGGCCTTAGCCGCGCAGGCTGTTATGGAAATGGCCAGCTTTGAGGCGGAGCCAGGCAGGAAGTTTGATAAATGTTATGAGGTTTACAGCCAAAAGATCCGGCGAGAAGATCTGGATGAAGACATAAAATTTGATCCTAAACTGCTCCCACCTGAATATCTGACAAATCCAGCCACCAAGCACAGCTTTGTCTATGTCTCGACCATTCAACGTATGCGGATTAATCTGTTCGGCGATGAGGGAATGTTTCGCGCCCCGTCGTGGGATCAAGACGATGACTCTGATGCCTCGAAACTGGACATCCCCATCCATGCCTTTGATGTGATCATAGCCGATGAGTGTCACCGGGGATATACGGCCCAGGAAGAAAGCAAATGGCGCGAGGTTTTGATGCATTTCGACGGGATAAAAATCGGACTCACTGCCACACCCGCGGCCCACACCAAGGCTTTTTTCAAGGAGATTGTCTGTCGCTACGATTATGAGCGGGCTGTGCGGGAAGGCTTTCTGGTCGATTATGACGCAATTGCCATCCAATCGGATATCACCGTCAACGGGGCCTTCCTTGAAGAAGGGGAAGAAGTGGGGCTGATCAATACCAAAACCGGCCAGCTTCGTTTTGAGATCCTGGAAGACGAAAAGGAACTTCCGGCCCCTACCACTGAGATCGACTGGACAGCGCCGGATAGAAACAGAAAGATTGTCCAGGAAGTCAAAAAGTATATCCTGGACCAGGAAGAACAATTAGGCCATTTCCCGAAAACCTTAATCTTTGCGCAAAACGATATCGAGCATATATCTCACTGTGATCGGCTTGTTGAAATCTTGAGGGAGGAATTCAACCGGGGGGATGATTTTGTGCAAAAGATTACCGGCAGCCCATCGGTGGACAGGCCGCTTCAAAAGATCCGTGAGTTCAGAAATCGTCGAAATCCGGCTATCGTGCTCACGGTCGATATGCTTTCTACTGGGGTGGATGTGCCCTGGCTTGAAAATATTGTTTTCTTACGGCCCGTGAAATCGAGAATCCTCTTTGAACAGATGATGGGCCGGGGCACCCGACGCTGTCCGGAAATCCACAAATCCCATTTTACGGTCTTTGATTGTTTCAACGGTACCCTTTTGGAATACTTCAGAAAGACCACCGGCATTACGGCCGAGGCCCCTGTAAAGGCGACCAAACCGATCCGGGAGATCATTCGGGCGATTGCGGACAATGAGGATCGGCAATACAATATCAGGGCCCTATCCAAGCGGCTTCACCGGATATCAAAGAATATCACACAGGAAGGAAGACTCCAGTTCAACTATGTCCTGGGTTGTGATATGGCTGAATTTGCTCGAACTTTGTCCCGGAGGCTTGATCAGGATTGGCAGCAGACCATCGAGACGTTGCAGGGCGAGACCTTTCTCGATTTGTGCGAGAATTATCCGCGGCCTCAAAAGAAATTCGTAAGGGCGAACGGGGCTGAAGATTATGTCAGCTCAAGGATTATTTTCAGGGCAAAGGACGGCAGGGAGCTCGGCCTACAGGACTACTTGAAGGAATTTGAAAAATTCGTAAGAGAAAATCCACAGCACATCGAGGCCCTGAAAATCCTTCTGAGTTGACCCAGAGAGTTTGATACCAAACAGTTGCAGACCTTGCGAGATACACTGGCTACCCGACCGGATGACCTTGTGGACAAGTTCACAGAAAAGAATCTCCGGCGGGCCTACAGCAAAGAACTGGCAGATATCATCTCCATGATCCGCCATGCAGCAACCGGCGGAGAATTGCTCACAGCAGAACGAAGGGTCGACAAAGCCCTGATGAAGGTCAAATCAGATCGCGCTTTTACAGAAGAACAGAAAAAATGGCTGGCCCTCATCAGAATGCACTTAATAGAAAACCTCTTGCTGGAAAAGGCGGATTTCGATTATCTGCCCATTTTCAGCCGTGAGGGTGCTTCTTGGGGTAAACTAAACAGGGCCTTTGATGGTCACCTGGAAACGATTATCAGCGAAATCAACCAGGCCATTGCAGCCTGATCTTCGATCGACAGAATCTATAAGATGATGCGACGCAAGGTGTACATCAATGAGGTGTAAATTATGACAGACAAAAAAGCACTGGTTCCAATTGAATCAATTCAACGTCGAATACTCGTGATTCGCAACGAAAAAGTCATGATTGACCGAGATTTAGCTGAGTTATATGGCGTAGAAACAAAACAATTGAAACGAGCTGTTAGAAGGAATATTGACAGATTTCCAGCAGATTTCATGTTTGAACTGACCAAAGAAGAGTATGATTCTTTAAGGTGCCAAATTGGCACCTTAAAAAGAGGGGAACATACCAAATATTTGCCGATGGCCTTTACGGAGCAAGGCGTTGCGATGTTATCATCAGCAATCAACAGTAAACAAGCGATCGAGGTAAACATCTTAATCATGCGGGCTTTTGTGCAGCTTCGCAAAATGATCTCTTCTCACAAAGATTTGTTGCGTAAAGTAGAAGAAATGGAAAAGAAATATGATGAGCAGTTCAAGGTTGTCTTTGATGCGATTCGCGCCTTGATGAAGCCACCTCAAAAGCCGCGAAAGATTTACCCCGTTAAACCTCCTGCACGGGCAGGAAGAGAGTGCATGGCCCAAATTGGAATATAAGGTATTTGCCTTTGACATTTCTTGCCTTCTATTTAACTGGGGAGATCGGTTTTGAGGTCAAGGAACGTAGGGCCGGCTACGGCAAGCGAAAAAAATCGTGATAATCCTGTCAATCCTGTCAAAAAACATTTAGAGAAAACCCATGGCGGACATAGTAGGCAAACTCTGGGGATTCTGTCATACCCTACGGCATGACGGAATCGACTACGGCGATTACATCGAGCAGTTGACGTATCTGCTGTTCCTCAAGATGATCGAGGAGAAAGGAGCAGAAATACCTCCCGAATATGCCTGGTCTGTTTTAAGGGAAAAATCGGGCATTGATCTGACTGACCATTACATGGCCACCCTTCGGGGACTCGGAAAACAGCCGAACATGTTGGGAGATATCTACGGTGGGGCCATGTCCCGGTTCAGCAACCCGGTCAACCTCAAACGCCTGGTCAATCTCATTGACGAGATTGAATGGACCGCCCTCAAGGTGGATGTCAAAGCTGCCGCCTATGAGGGGCTACTCGAAAAATCAGCTTCCGAGGGCAAGAAAGGCGCAGGACAATACTTCACCCCACGTATCCTGATCCAAACCATTGTTCGGTGCATGCAGCCCGATCCTCGAAAGAGCAAAGACTTTACCATCCACGACCCGGCAGCAGGGACCGGTGGTTTCCTGGTCTGCGCCTATGAATGGCTGATGAAAAAAGCAAAAGGCGCTCTTGAACGTTCAGATGCCAAACGCATTTTGACCTCTACCTACTCCGGAACCGAGCTTGTCCCCCGGCCCAGGAGACTCGCCTTGATGAACCTTTATCTTCACGGCATTGAGGCCAACATCTATTTGGGAGATGCCATTTATGAGCCCAAAAAGGGAGGCCCCTATGAGTGCATTATGACCAATCCTCCCTTTGGAACCAAGGGTGCCAATCAGGCCCCTGCTCGCGATGATTTCACGATTGCCACCAGTAATAAACAGCTCAATTTTGTCCAGCACGTGATGAGTATTCTAAGGCCTGGAGGCCGCGCAGCCATTGTGGTGCCGGACAATGTCCTCTTTGCCGACCAGGCCGGCGAGGTGTTCAAAATCCTCACTGAGGACTGCGACCTGCACACGGTTTTGCGCCTGCCCAACGGCACCTTCACCCCTTACAGCCCTGGCACCAAGACCAATGTCATCTTCTTTACCAAAGGTTATTCCACCGAAAACGTCTGGGTCTACGATGCCCGCACCAATGTCCCGCGTATAACCAAGAAGGACCGTCCTCTCACCCCACAGCACTTCGCAGAATTCGAGACCTGCTACGGCCACAGCCCCAATAGCCGCGGCAAACGTGATCCCAATAAATCCAAAGAGGACCGGTGGCGGTCTTTCCACATCAGCGAAGTTAAGGATCGCAACTTCAAGATCGACAGTCTTAAGTGGCTTAAGGATGAATCACTCAACGGCTCGGACGAGTTGCCGGAACCAGAGGAACTGGCAGTTGATGCTATCGCTGGACTTGAAGGAGCCATTGAGGAGTTGAATGCAATTATGAATCTGTTGGAGAATGACGCTGGCGTCGAAGCATATTCATCAGCACGATCGAAATGAAGATCTCTCAGACTAATGGAATCGCCGAATGGCATTGGGGTACCTCCAATAACTTGCCCGAAGGTTGGTGTAAGATTAGATTAGGGGTAGTGTGTTCAGTCCAGGATGGCTTTGCCTTTAAGAGCCGTGATTACCAGGAAACAGGGCTCCCCTTAATACGGATTTCCAATCTTGTAGCAGGGTCTGTGGAGCTTGTCGATGATACGCCTTATCTCCCTGAGTAATACCTGGACCAATTCTCAGAATATGTCTTGCGACAAGGTGACGTGTTAATTGTTCTATCAGGAGCTACAACCGGGAAGCTTGCGGTTTTCCAGCTGCAGGAGAAGGCAGTCCTTAACCAACGTGTTGGCAGATTTAGATGGGTATCCGAAAAACTGATCGACAAGCACTTCTTTACATTTTTTTTAGATATGCTAAGCCACTACATACTCATTGAGGCTTACGGCGGCGCACAACCTAACATTAGCCCGACCAGGATTGAACAGATGGCAACCATTCTGCCACCGCTCGCTGAGCAGAAGCGGATCGTGGCAAAGGTCGATCAACTGCTCGCACGGGTAAACGCAGCGCGGGAACGTTTGACTAGGGTCGCAGCGGTCCTCGCTGGTGCCGAGAAGCATGTGGCAGCAGCGACGGCGCAGACTGACAAGCTCACTCAGGCGATCCTGGCCAAAGCTTTTCGGGGTGAATTGGTACCCACTGAGGCTGAACTGGCTCTCCGCGAAGGTCGGTCCTATGAACCGGCTTCCGCTCTCCTGGCCAAAATAGAAGCACAAAGAAATCATGTTAGGCCCCAGCGGAAACGTAGGAGTTCGTGGCAGCAAAAAAGTAGTTAGTAAATTTAATGTCAAGGGAGTTGGAAAATGGTCGATTTTAGGAAATTACGTACATCTAAGCCCCAACCGACTATTATCGATCCGGTTGAAATCTTTCGTCGTTTACCAAAGCCGCCAGGAATTAATGACCTTTACACCAGTCAAGCGGAGGTTTTGCATACGTGGGCTTCCAACCGAAACACACGCGATATTGTAATTAAACTTCATACGGGAGGCGGCAAAACGCTTGTTGGATTACTGATTGCCCAATCTATTCTAAATGAAATGCATGAGCCGGTCATCTATCTGTCGCCTACAGTTCAACTTGTCCATCAAACTTTGGCAAAAGCTGAGGAATACAACATTCCGGCAGTAGTCTATGAAAAAGGCGTTGATTTTCCTGATGAGTTCTTTGCAGGTAAGAGCGTTCTTATTTGCACCTACCAAGCTCTCTTCAATGGACGGAGCCGATTCGGGATCCGAGGTGGTAGCAAAGAGATTATAAATGCCGCTGCAATAATACTTGACGATGCCCATGTGTCTTTTTCAACGGTTCGCGAATCATTCACCTTACGCCTCGATAAAAACGAAGATTTGGAGGGTTATTTGCACCTTACAAATATCTTCCGTAACGATTTTGATGAAGTCGGTCGGCTTGGAACCTTCGATGATATAGTATCAGGGGAAGATATTTATGGCATTCTAGAAGTACCCTACTGGAGTTGGAAGGCGAGGTGCAGCCAGGTTCGCGAATATATGCGGAACAAATCAGACTCTTATCCATTTGAGTGGCCTTTTATGCGAGATGCGTTTGGTTATTGCCACTGTCTTATCAGCAAGAATTCATTTGTTATTACACCAATTTTTCCGCTGGTGGACCTGGTTCCGAGCTTTGCTGAGTGCCCACGCCGAATATTTATGTCTGCGACCATTGGAGATGACAGTGCCATTGTCCGCACTTTTGGCGCAGACTATGAGTCGGTTTCCCAACCTATAACCTCGAGCTCTCTAGCGTGAGTTTATTAAGAATTTC
>JAGMBW010000028.1 GCA_023129535.1 Desulfobacterales bacterium | reverse complement strand
TTGTCAAAAAAATAGACAGCTGAACTTATACGAAAAAAGGAACGCAAGCTATGGCAGAGGAACCCTCACAACAACCAGAGCTTTGTCATCTTCGGGTCAATTTGGTAGGGCGGGCAAGATAATGTTGCAGGGGTGATGGTTTGATTTCTTGTAGTCCGGGTTGTGGAAAGAGGGAAAAAAGGGAGGGGGTCAAAAACATATTGAAGCTCCCCGCAGCCCGCGAAGCACTGCCGCCAGGCAGAACCTGCGGGAAATCTTCGACCGTAAGGAATTTTGTCATTTTTGTATTCGCTCGCTAACCCCGCAGCCCGCGAAGCACTGCCGTCAGGCAGAACCTGCGGGGAATGCGCTCGCTGTTGCGGTTCAGGAAGATCCAAATCAAGAGGAAGATTTACCCGAAGAGTTTGAGCAGGAGACCAAAGATACCAGTCATGGCAACCATAGTGCCGACATTCCACTTTATCAACTCAACCTTCAATTTAAGCATGTCATTTCTTAGCACGAGTATATCTTGCTTTGTTGCCAGATCATCAATATCTTCAATGGCTCTAACAATAGTCCCGGCTTTTTCTTCCCCTATCATTTGTTATTAGTTGTTCGGTTGCGCTGCTCGTTTCGGTTACCGTAATACGCGAGACGTAACGAGCTGCGCAACCGCAACCATTTGACTCAACCGAAATCTCACCTCGTTAACAGAACCAAAGTCAAAGCCCCTTTTTCCTGAACTCCCGCCACATAATCCAGCATGCAGCCCACATCAAAGATATCATCACAATGACTTTCAAGATTGGACTCGCATAAAGCATAAAGGCGCTAAAGGCGATCAGTGGGAAGATCAGGATACGCGTTACATATCTTAAGGACGCATGCTCTGCAATCAGTTCGGCAATGGAATTACTATAACGGTAATAGAGGGCAACAAACTTCTTTCCCGCCTCATGGGTGAGCAGATAGATATCTCGGAATTCCCTTAGTATCTTCACATGGGAATGAAGCACGGACCCGTAGGCTGCTGTGGCAATGAAGCACCCTCCTCCGCCTCCGGCACTGGTTGCGCCGATACTGCTTGAGCTTGTGCCAGGATTGCTCGGCGGTGGCGGTGGTTGGTTACCGCCTCCGTTATCAGCCAGGCAGATAGTAGAGACAGCATTCATCAGCCTGTGCACAGACCTGCGAGCAAGCCATATCATGCGATTGAAAAGGGGCGGCTCGTTGGTCTGGTTCAGCACCAATATTTTGGGCTCAAAACGAATAATCACATCAGATGAGCTGTAGCTGTACAGCCAGTAGCCTTCATAGGGCTGCATTGGCTCAGCATCAATGGTGAAATGAGTGTACCAGATCGTGTTTCCATGAGCATCCTGGTGAGGATCAAATTTATACAGGTAGTTATCGGTAAGTGCAGTGGTTGACAGATCCTCAAAAGTCACGCCGTCAGCACTGACCTTGAAATATGTGTTGGTCGAGTCAATGGCCGTGTTATATGGGTTTGCCACCATGTTCCAGCCCGGATGCAGCGTGACCTCAAAGGGGGCGGTGGTGTCGAGGCTAAGGCCCTTGACATTAAGGGTCCTGGTCTCCCTTGAAATAAGCCAATATGCCTTGCCCGGCTTTAAGGGATAGGTATTGGCAAAGCCTGTGTCGTTGGCCTCATCGTATCCCAGCTTGCTCTTGTTAAAGGCAAAACACCGCCACATGGTATCGTTATAGCCCCCCAGCGTGCCGGCAAGATTGGCCGCCAGATCAGGCTCATCCGGATGGCACGGGAAGGCAATCATCCGGTAGTCCTTGGTGAAGGTGCCGCCACTGATCGGTCTACTGAGCTCCTCTGGCTGAGCCACCGTAAACAGAGAAAAATGGGTGACACGGAAGGTGATCGTTTCATTGACAGTATCTACAGAATAGTTGAAAACAGGTGCCCAGCGGCCCAGATCTGGATCAAAGGTATAAACCCTGAGATCTTCAGGCCTGTCAATACCGGGTATATTTCCATACGGTAACGTGACTTCAATCGCCCTGGTAAAGGTGATCTCCTCTCCTTCTGCCTCGGCCTTGAGCTCTACCACATCACCAAAAGGCGCCGTCGTTGAGGTATAAGGCTGGCCCTCTGTTACCAGCATAAAGGTCAATGTGAATGCCTCAGCCTCGGAGGACTCAGCAGGGATATCAATGGTCGCCCCATTGTAAACCGTGCCTGTATCTTGCACGGATCGAGTGTCTCCTGTTGCGGTGTCAATGGGACTGGTATCATCCATGGCAACTGGCGTAATCGTCACATCCCTGATCACAATAGGTCCCGAGACACTGGTAAAGCCCAGCCCGTCAGTCACCTTGAGCCGGTAGGTGCCACTGCGGCCCACCGTGGAAAAGCTATACCGGAACTCCCCGTTCTCCTCATAGATCTCGCCCGAATCTATGACCTGTTCACTCTCAGTATCAATCAGCTCATAGGAATAGTAAGCTGTTGAACTGTGGGGCAGACCACCTGCAATGATAAACTCCTCTGCAACATCTACCCCGTTTGTGCGAAGCAGCACCCGGACATAGGGCTGAATCACAAGGGGATCTAACACGCAAACATCAAAGGAGACCGGATCAGATGCCTGAAAGGCATTGTCAAAGACCTCGGCCTGGATATTGGTCAGAGTATACCCGGCATCCCCTGCGGCCGGAACCCAGCGAATCTCAGAGGTACAATCTCCCTGTGAGATCGTCATCCCATTAGGAGGGTTGGAAGTGCCAACAAAGGCAAAAACCAAATTAGGGCAATCAGTTTCTTCATCTGCCCCCCATAGTGTCAAACTGTATGCCCGACCTGGCATGGCGTAAAGGGGCACAGGATCGCTGGCAATCTCAAGAGTCGGCCTGTCATCCACCTCCGCAACAGCCAGTGTGAAGGTCTGATCCGAATAGCCACCGCCACCAGAGACCCGCACAGTAATTTCGTGCTCGCCAACGTCACTCTCAGTTGGTATCCAGGTTATCTCGCCCGTCAACGGATTTATGAACATACCCTCGGGGGATGGTGGTAGCAGGCTGTAACTAAGGTCGTCGCCAGTGGCCGTCACCTGGTAGCTATAGAGTTCGTCCTCTGTGGCGGACGTATTCGGGGTTGACGTGATAGGCAGGATCACCCGAACCGTAGTCCACGCTGTATGGCTTAATCCTGCAAGGTCCGTCACTCTGAGGCCTATGTCAAAGATACCCAATTGACTCCTCGCCCAGACAACAGTAGAACCGCTGTCATCGTCAAAATCTTGATCACCATCAAGCTCCCAAGCATAGGATACAATATTATCCGCCGCATCCGGATCATAGGAACCGGATCCGTCCAGTGTCAATTCCTCCCCAAGCTCCACGACATAAGGCCCACCAGGATCGGCAACCGGCGGATGATTTTCTCTGCTGATAACAACATGGACTGTGACGGTATCTGCCTGGTCTTCATCGTCGACCACACGCAAGGTGACTGTGTACGAAATAGACTCGCCCGCGGCCAGGACCGGATCATACGCATGGGTGACCACCTGGCCTGTTGCACCCGGCGGATCCCAGTTGAGGCCATCGCCGTCATCAAAATCCCATTGATACAAAACTATACTACGCTGGGGATTCAGGTGATAAGAGGCCGAGGCATCAAAGGTAATCGACTGCCCCGGGCCAGTTGATTGTGGCGTGGCAGTAGCCACAGCAATGGGTGGGGGGTTAAAAACAGACTGGGTCAGGATCAGCACGCCCCAGGCGGTTGCTAAGTCGCTATTTACCCAGTAGCCATCATCCTCCCAGTGGCCGTCGTTGTACTGGTAGTCCACAAACCACTGGGCATATTCCTGGTACCAATCGTGCTCACCTATGTTCTCGATCCCGTAGGCCCGCATCCCCTTTGTGACGGCATACAGGGCATAAAGATCTGCGCAAAGGTCACCTTCGTCATATGAAAATATATGTTCGTAGTGATTCCAGTTCCCGTCGATATAGTCCAGGGCAATCTGGACGGTATTGTCTGAGACGTCCACACCTACCCAGGCCTTGCAGGCGATGCCTGCCCCGGTTTTGCCGGGGTTCACCCAATCCGATGGATACTCGTAGCCAAATCCACCGTAAACGTAAAGCCAGTCAAATACGCTGTTGTAATTGTAATCCAGGAACTTCTCATCAGAATTGAAGTGTATGAGCACTGTTCCCGCATCAGAATCTCCAGCACCCACTACCGAACCGTATGAATACCCACCCGCTTCAGACAAACGAACATCGCCTGCACTCACGGCACCATTTTCATCCATGTCACGGTAAATTGCCTCATCGCAATCATACTTAAAATTCGAATTCGGATCGGCATGCATTTCGCTAAATGCAAAACTACAAAGGTCGGACCAAACATCCTCATCCTCATCGCCATCTGCTACCGTGCTTTCACAGGGATAAACAATTGAACCCCATGGTAGCTTAACCACGGTTAGTCGCAAATCACCAATACTAACATAATTGTCTGCATCCAAGTCTCTATATATAAAGTCTTTTTGATACATGTCGGCAGGATCACTGGCCTGGACATAAAGGAGGAAATGATCCCTCAATTCTGTCTTGACCCAGGCCGGAGGTACAATCCCCCAGTTTTTCTCAGCCGCCTCCATGCCAATGACCGGCCATTGCGTCACAGACATATCAGCATCACCGCTGTTGGCAGAATAGCGCCAGCCACCGCGATGGTCGAAACCCTCTCCCTCTCCGTCCTCGTCGGTCTGGGCCCAGGCAAAATAATCGACCATATCCTGCACGATGTCGCCAAAGCGGCGATTAACCACATCCGGCCCTCCTACTTGAGCAATTTGGTCGGGACTGCCACTGCTGGCCAGGGCCATGAGGGCAATGCCAGCTTCATAAAGCGGATGGGACTCGTAGCAGGCCAGTCCGATGCCGTTGGCATTTCCATCCGGATCGCGCTGTCCCTCGGGGCCCTGAGGACCGATAGAAACAGATTTAATCTCACTCAACAAATAGTTAAGCCCCCTTTGCACATCCTCGACGTAAGGGTTTTCATCCGCATTGCCAGCGGCAAGATGCCCCTGATTTTCAAAGGCCTGGATGACGCCTCCGGTATAACCAACCTTGTAGTAATCGCTCCAATAACCATATGAATGACCATCCTGCTCGTAGCGGGATAATGTGGTATGAAGGTACCACATGCCGTCATCAATCGCCTTGTTGATCCGGGTGCTCAGCATGTCCTCCCTGATTACCACGCGGAAGGTGGCAGAACCGGCCCTACCATTGGCATCGGTGACCGTCAGGGTCGCTGTAAATGGTGTACCCACCTCACCTGTGTACACGTGGGTTGTAGAAATGTTGTAGGGATCATCGACTGTCCCGCTTTTGGTCGCTGACACGTCTCCAAAGTCCCATACATAGGTCAGAGACGTACCGTAATCTTTGGCCATCCCTTTTAAGATCACCGTGGCCCCGGACCATGTCTCATGGGGAATCGTCGGGTCAAAGGCCACCCATGGCGGGCAGGAAACGCTCGGGGACGGAGGCGTAGAGTTAGTATCCTGTGGATTAGATCCGGCCCGGTACTCCCCGATATTGGTATAACCATCCTCATCAGGGTCTTCAGAAGCATCATTTAGTAATGGCTGGAGGCCCTTGGAAACTTCCCAACCATCCAGTATGCCATCTCCATCAGTGTCAGGATCGTTAGGACCGGTACCGTTTTGAAACTCGTTAAGATCCGTCAGACCATCAGAATCCGTATCGGCTGTACCGTCATGAGAAAGATCTCCAAAGTTCTCTACTTCCCAGGTATCATCCATTCCGTCACTGTCAGAATCCTCTTTCTCGGAAACATAGAAGCTCCAATTCCCGCTGATGGAGCAATTTTCCGGATTTGTCTCCTTATCAAATACAACAACACGCCAGTAATAAGGGTTGTTGGGTTTGAGAATGTTGGCAGGCACGGTAGCCGTGGTTGTTGTTGAACATTGTGATTTATGAATAAGCTTCCCGCCGAAATCAAAGATCACAATCCTATAATAAAGGGGGCTTGCTGTCTCGTCGGTCACAGACAACCAGCTAAAGCTCGCCATGGTCGTTTCGATGATGTATGCCTGGTGTGGTACTGAAAGATCCGCAGGGATGGGCAGGCGATTGAAATTGAATTCTTTATCTACCGATACGGTATTGCCGTTTCTATCATTTACCACTGTAAAGGTGTAGGTGCCGTCAGGGAGGATTCCATCATGGTTATAATAATAGTCGCCGTCTTGCCAGAGATCGGCACTGGTAAAGCTATAGGAAAAGGCATCCCCCGTGACGGTTATGGACTGCACATCGTCCGGGGCGGGCCCATTTATCCTGATGCGAAACTGGGTTTGATCCTTATCAGGAAATATTCTACTCCTGACAGAGGCCGATTCGATGGCTAAGGGCTCATCAGGGTCGCCTGTGGAAAAGCTTTTCCAGGCGCTGCATGAGAGGTTGTTGGCAGTTATGTCGTTCTGGCTGTCAAAGACCTGGACCTGCCACTTGTAAGCGGTGTTAGACTCAAGAAATGCGTCTGGTATTGTAACACTGGTATCAGGTGACCTGTCCGAGGTGTAGATAGTCACCTTCTGGTTCCAATCCGTGATGTTAACGCGGTAATACAGCGTACCGATCGTTTCGTGCGTTACAGGGGTCCAACTAAAGGTGGGGGTGATTGTATTCACGTAAGCACCGGCTGCCGGAGAAATCCCCGCAGACATATCAACCACATTGATCAGGTTGGGCGTAAAATGTTTATCCGCATCATACTCTTGGCCTTCCTTGTCCTTTAGGTCAAAATCATACCATCCCTCGGGCAGGGTTTCTGATACCTGGTGCCTGTAGTCTGTTCCAAATTTGTAATGGGCTCTGATATCCTGCTCGATATCAAAGTCATATCTGAAACCATCGGGTCCGTACACGGTGAGCGATCCTGCATCCCATGGTGCCAGTCCGTTTACAAAGCAAGAGAAAAACGTAAATGGACCGCTGTCACTGTTTCCTCCCCAGATGATGACCTTATCAATATACACATCATATTCTTCAGGTACTATGCCGTCCGGAAAGATGCCCGAGAATGTTCTATCCGGAAAAGAGCTTATACGGTTTAAGAGGATATCATCTGTATAGGGGTCGTGAGTAAATTCCGGCGAGTAATCCCGAATGCTGATAGGGTCGTCAAAAAACTCGCTGAAATCGACACGGATGGAATCTTCATCAAAGCTGGTTCTTGTGCCGGAAAACGTACCGGACCAGCTCTCATCAGGGTTTTGTGCATTATAACTACCGGATGTGATCTGGGTGCCATCAGCACTTAAAGTTCCTGTGAGTGTGGCTGTACACGGCCACCAGCCACCACAGGCAGTTTGAATTGTCACGGTTGAGTCAACTATAGAGAAACCCTCCACCTCTCCGCTGCAAGAGAGAAATTCGCAGCTATCTACGCCGTAATAGTCACCCTCAATAAAGTTGCCGTGCAAGTCCTTATCAATCCACATAACAACCATACGGCCCTGATCGTCAGTCAACTGCCAGATTTCTTCAATTTCTGCAAGGGTTACAGGCTGCTGGTTGGTCAAGGAATCTTTGATATCCGCAAGAAGGCCTCTGAAGGCTGCCTCCTCGTTCTCTTCGTCAGGATCGATGGTTATCAGATCATCCCACTGGTCATCGGTTTCTGTTTCCCTCATAAAAGTGGAAGCAGCATTATAACTATCGATGGCCGCAAGGATGGCGGTCTTTGCCTGGCCGATCATAGTGTCGCCATCGGCTAAGAGCTTGAGGAAATCCGGGTATACGTCGAGAAGGTCGTTATTAATGTTGAATACGTCATTATTGATCTTATCGACTATCTCATCTATATCGCCATCAAGATCATAGGAAGATATGATCAAAATTGTAGCCTTTACCGCATGGAGCAGCGATCTGTACAGAAGAACGTCACCATAGTCCACCTCTACGTTATAAGTAGTATACTCTCCCGTCTCTGAGTCATCCAAGATTATGCTGAAGGTATCGTCGATGATAGAAAGATTATCAAGCGCCGCTTCAATTTCTGGGATAAGTACGGATTGCAAGAATTCCTGAATGGCTGGGCCAGACGGAGTGTATGAGGGGAGTATGATATCCCCCTCTGCATCTTCAGGGAACTTAGCTGTCCAGTCGAATATGTTCCTCCCTTCAGTGCTTACCCCGAAGCCGTCAAGCAATTCCTTTATGTTTTCAATCGGGGCACTAGCAGTATAGCTCACATTATTGTCAAAAAGGGCTCCAAGGCGAGTGAGGGCATAGAAGAAGTTGGCTTCAGGATTAGTCGGTTCTATTTCAAGGGCAGCGTAAAAGCTCGCATTGGCATCCACTACGCCCTGCATAGTCTGCTGAGATAGATAATTTCGCCCTTGCTGAATATACTCACTTGGGGTCGTTTGAGCTAAGGCGAGACTTGCGGTAAAGGTAACTGCTGTGATGATAATCACGGCCACAGAGATTGTGGTTTTGAGAAATCTTTTTGGCTCCATTATCTTCTCCTTAAAAAGAGAGCCTGTTGTCAAGAATGTAGACCCCTTTTTTCTTTCTCTACACCATATTGATTGAAGCTCCCTGCAGTCCCGATAAATCAGGACAGGGAATCTTCGACTGTTCTGAATTGTTGATCTGTCGGATAGACTCCATTCCGGCATATTGAGTGGGCTGGAACCTTATCTGGCCCCCTAAGGCGTCCCCGGAGGTTCCGGCAGTGTTGATAGAGGTATGGTCGTTGTCGTAAATGTACTTGTCGTCGTTGTTGTGGTCGTCGTCGTGGTCGTCGTTGTTGTGGTCGTCGTTGTTGTGGTCGTTGTCGTAGTAGTTGTAGTTGTTGTGGTTGGAGCTGTCGTCGTAGTAGCTTGAGTCGTGGTTGGAGGCAGAGTTGTAGTTGCTGCCGTGGTTGTCGTTGTTTCAGTAGTCGTTGTGGCTTGCGTTGTGGTGGCCTCAGTTGTCGTGGCTTGAGTAGTCGTTGCTTCCGTTGTGGTAGCTTCAGTCGTAGTAGCCTCAGTAGTAGTTTCTTCCGTTGTTGTAGCCTCGGTAGTAGTCTCCTCAGTGGTAGTTGCTTCTGTCGTGGTCTCCTCGGTAGTCGTTTCCTCTGTCGTGGTCTCCTCGGTCGTAGTTTCCTCCGTCGTCTCCGTTGTTTCTGTAGTCGCTGGAGCAGTCGGCGCCTCTTCAAGCCCTTTTCGTAATTCTCTGAGCATCTCCGGAGTGGCAAGAACCGGTCTGGTAGGTACTTTGCCTTTCTTGATATCGGTTAGTAAGTTTTTTGTGAGAACTACAAACTTTTCAGGCATTTGTATATTGGCAACATGTACCGGTTTATCGAAGGTAACCACCCGCGTAATGGTTTTTGATTTAACCCACACCAAAAACAGGGTGCCCCGCACACCGCAGACAGCCGTGGGCGTCTTGATGTTAAAGTCACGCTGTCTAAAGGCCACAAGATCATTGGCAAAAACGCGAACTTTACCTATGTCCATTCCAAAGAGGGCGCTCCGCTTCTTCTCGTCAGGGTCGAATTCAAATTCAGCTAAGTCGAGATCCGCCTCTTCACCCACGCTCAGAATGCTGCCGTCTATAAGTTCAATACGAAGGTTGGAATCTGCACCGGTCTCAATCAAATCACGGAGTTGAACGGGTATCCCCACGGATACAGTAATCGGGCTTGGAATACCTTCGCGGAGTATCTCCGCTGTGCCTGTGAGTCTTGTGATCTTTCCGATCTTTTGAGCGGCATGAGCAGAAAAGGGCAAAACTAAAAGCATGACCCCCAGAATAATGCAGCAAATTATGACGAACTTAGATCTGTTCATAACTGCCCCTTTATACGTCCAACTTTAGGCACTTTAGTTCACTTTAGGCACTTAGAAGTGCTAAAACATTCCCGTAACCGACAGGGTGTATACATTCTTTCTGAATTTGTACGGGTCTATTTCATTATCTGACACATTTGAATTGTTGTGGGTATAGTTGTAAGAAAATAGGACCTGGAACCGCTCAGAAAGGGGCCGGGTCAAAGAGATCGCAAACATATATTTTTTGTCGCGACGCTTCCCATCTGCTACGACATCTGGATTTCTGTGGTAATATGTCCTCGCATAAGTCAAAGAGGCATCGCCACGGACCCCCCAGGAGATGGGGGACGAAAACCCCATAAGAGCCTCGTGATATTGATAAGAAGATTCTTCAGGAGAAGCGTCTTCGTAACCGTATTTGTAGCCCACTCGCGGATAGCGTTCACTATTGGGCAATTTATAAGATTGGACTATCCCTCCTGAATAATGACAGGCATCAGGCGTTATCCCGTCCAGATATTCCTTATCCTGATAGTTGAGGGTGATCTCGCTCCTCAAGTCATAAGGCTCTACGATCGTGATGGTCGGCATGATGCTGTGCATGCGCATTGTGTCGTCAGAGCTATCTCCAAAGGTTAAGTAAAATCCCTTGTCCTGGCCATTTCGCCTCCCTCCGGCATAATAGTAGCTAAAATCGTACTGGACACGGAAATAGACAGGATGCTCGTTGTATTGAAGATAGATATACGGTATATGTCCCAGGAGATTGTTATCCGTCAGCTCCTCATAGCCGGTGCAGTAAAGCGTATAGCCTGCACCTACTTCAAGATCCTTCCTGTTAATGAACTTGTAGCCCCCGGCGAGAAGAAAAGTCTGAAACTCGTCCCCCTTATCCAGGACTCTGCCTTCCCTAACTATATCGGCTGCCTCAAGGGCCTGAAAAAACACATTGTCATCATAACCCCACGTAAAAGAGGCGGACAGATACCATGGCTTTCGTGCCTTCTTTGCCGACCGGACATTTGTGATCGACTGCCGCGCATTCTCAGCCGTAGCAGTTTCGGGATCGACCTCAATAGCCTTCTTGAACACATCTTCGGCCCGATCAAATTGTTCGGTTTCAAAATAGATCGCACCAATGTTGTAATAGACCACCTGAGCCAGCCCAGGATCAAGGTCTTTTGCCTTGTTGAAGCTTCCTGTGGCCCTGTCATAATCCTGGAGATTCTTGTAAGCGTATCCTTTTTCAAGATAAATGCGGGAATCGCCCGGACTGATTTTTTCCACAAGACTCAGCGTATTTAGCGCCTTTTGATATTCTTTTTGCTTTGAATAGAGGGCTGCTATTTCAAAGTAGGCCTTCTGAAACTTGACAGGCTCTTCCCTAACAATGGAATCAAAGACCTTAAGGGCATCCTCACCTCTGCCCATCGCACTATAGGTAAGACCGAGGTAATATTGAAATTCAAGGTTTGAGGGCTTTAACTCGATGGCCTTTTCAAGCGAGCGTATGGCCTCTTCGTAATCAGCCATATCGTAAGCCTCCACACCATCTACAAAATAATTCAGGGCGCTTTGTTGGGCAGGCAAAGTGAGAGGGAAACACAAGCAGATTAACAAAAGTGTGATAAGGGAGCAGCAACTATTGATAACACGGTGCATACAGATCCTCCCTTCCAACCAGATGCGAAACAAATGAATGGATAAATGACGAAGTTAGCCCATAGCACACGTCAATCCGTGCCGTCAAGCGCTATTTGTTCAGTTGCTCCCATACGCTTGACACTCAACAGTGATTGTTGTTAACATGGTTTTATGATCTCAATTGTGTCAAAACACAATTGATCAGTGATCAGTGGTCAGTGGTCAGTGATCATTGTCAATGTAAACACAACAGACACAACAGACACAATAAACACAACAGACACAATAAACACAACAGACACAACAGACACAACAAACTCTTTCCCAGGTTGAGCGGTTCAACGTTCACGGCATAACCTTAAAAAAAGATATTTTGACAGAATGAACAGGATTTACATGATTTTTCTGCCCCGCCAACGGCGGGGCAAATAAATATCCTGTTTATCTTGTAAATCCTGTCTAAAGTCATTTGAACCTTGAACCGATCACTTTAGGTCTTTATTATGCCCGTTTATGAATATACGGCTCTTGATGGGTCCGGCAAGAGCGTAAACGGCATCATTGATGCCGACAGCCCGGTGGCGGCCCGCCATAGGCTCAGGGGCTCCGGAATTTTCCCTGTCGAGGTAACAGAGACGTCGGCCAGGCCCAGAGACCTCCGTTCTGCCCCCGTTTCAATATCAGCTCTCTTCAAGCGAATCAAACCAGGAGAGGTTTCTGTTGCCACACGCCAACTCTCCATCTTATTGGGTGCAGGGGTGCCTTTAGTCGGGTCTTTAGAGGGACTGATCTCACAAATTACCAACCCATCCTTTAAGAAGGTCATGGCTCAGATCAAGGAATCCGTCAACGAAGGAAACAGTCTGGCCTATACCCTGTCCAGCCATCGCAGAATATTTTCAAATGTCTATGTTAATATGGTTCGTGCAGGAGAGGCGTCTGGATCTCTTGACGTGGTTTTGGAGCGTCTGGCAGATCTTGGTGAAAACGAACAGGCCTTGAGAGGTCGCTTCAAGGCGGCTCTCGCCTATCCGGTCTTTATGTTCTTTATAGGAACCCTGGTCCTGTTCTTTTTGATCGCTTTTGTTGTGCCCAATATTACACAGATTTTCAAGGAGATGCATCAGACCCTCCCCCTCCCTACCGTGGTTCTAATTAATGTTAGCAATTTCCTGAAGTCTTTTTGGTGGCTAATCCTGCTGGCAACAGGAGGCGCTATTGTAATACTGAAACAGTTAAAAAACACCCCGAGGGGCCGTTACGTGTGGGATGAGCTCAAGCTCCGTATCCCCGTTCTCGGACCCATCAACAACAAAATAGCCCTGGGTCGGTTTGGAAGGACCCTGGGCAGCCTGCTCCAGGCCGGCGTGCCACTAATATCAGCTCTTCAAATCGTTCGGAACATTGTCAATAATGTGATGATTGCCGATGTGATTGACAACGCGATGGAGGAAATACAAGCTGGCAAAAGTCTTGCCAGCCCCCTTGCTCAAAGCCGGTGGTTTCCCTCTATTGTCATTCAGATGATATCCGTCGGTGAGCAGAGCGGGGAGCTGGAAAAGATGCTCGGCAAGATTGCAGACACCTATGATAGGGATGTGGAATCTCAGATTATGGCCATGACTTCCATGCTCGAGCCGGTGATGATCCTAATTATGGGCTTGATTGTAGGCTTTATCGTTGTATCTATATTGTTGCCTATTTTTGAGATGAATCAGATGATAAGGTGAAACGGTGAAACGGAGTATTGGAGTAATGGAGTGGTGGAGTAATGGAGAACAAGTTCGAGAACACAACAAGATACAACTTGAATCGTGGCTATCAAAAGTTGCGTGTGTGGCAAGATGCCATTTTGTTGCACACTATGATTTTGGAAGAATTCAAGGGTTTTCCTTTTGAATTCAAAAAGATAGCAAGTCAACAAATGGCTGGTGCGGATTCTATACACCGGAACATCGCGGAGGGCTATTGCCGCCGTTCTATTCGTGAATATATCCAAATTCCTCTATGTTGCCCTTGCTTCACTTGGTGAAACCGTATCAGGACTTTTTGCATCCAAAGCAGGGCATCTTATCTCTGATGAAGAGTTCGAGAAACTCGATTCCTTCTGTTACAAAGTCGAGAACGAACTTATAAGACTGATACGGTCTTTAGAAAGCAAGAGAAATAAGGGCGATTGGATAGATCATATGGTCAAAGAAGAATGGGCGGCATATGGAGAAATGGAGGGATAGAGTAATGAAAAGCCAATACTCCAGCGCTCCAATACTCCAGCACTCCATTTCAACCAGGAGGTTTTATGAAAAGGCTCGGATTCGGTCAAGATCGTGGTTTTACGCTGATTGAACTCATGGTCGTCATTGTGATCCTGGGCATTCTGGCAGGGCTTATTATTCCCAGAATCATGGGCAGGCCGGAAGAGGCCAGACGCATGAAGGCCATGGTTCAAATAGAAAGCATAGAGACTGCCCTGAAGCTGTACAAGCTGGACAGCGGCTCGTATCCCACCACTGACCAGGGTCTTCAGGCACTGGTCGAACCCCCTACAGTAGGCCAGCTTCCCAAAGCCTGGCGCCAGGGTGGGTACCTGGAAAAAGGGAAGGTCCCCAAAGATCCATGGGGAAATGAATATGTGTATCTTTCCCCGGGCGTTCACGGGGATTTAGACCTTTCCTCCTACGGTCCTGATGGAGAACCTGGTGGGGAAGGTAAGGATGAAGATGTGAACAGTTGGGAACTGGAATAAATTTGGAGTAATGGAGTAATGGAGCAATGGAGTATTGGAGCCCTTCGATCCTGGATTTTGGGTTTTCATTCGGCAATTCAAAATCTATTTGATACGCGTATTCTTGTTCTTTCGCATATTCCATTACTCCAACACTCCATTACTCCAACACTCCGTGAACGGTTACACCCTGAGTTGAACCGGAACGGCAAAGGTTACACCTTCATCGAGTTAACTGTTGTTATCTTTCTAATCGGGCTGACACTGGTCTGGACTGTTCCGAAATTTCGTTATGCCATGTTGACCGATGACCTGAAGGGCACTGTACGGCGAGTCGTCGGGACCGTCAGGAACTTGAAAAATGAGGCAATCCGGGAGCAAACGAAGTACAGGCTTCATTTCGACCTTGAGTCGAACCGGTTTTGGATAGAGTCGGCGGACATGACAGATGAAGGACGGGCGCTCGCTTTCGAAAAAGCATTCCAGCTCCCACAGGGAGTTACCATAATGGATGTTTGGTCCAGGGCAAGGGGCAAGGAGGTCGATGGAGAGGCGACCATCCATTTTACTAAGAAGGGTTACATCGAACAATCAGCGATTCATCTTGCGGCAGAAGATGGCAGGGAATTTACCCTGGTGCTGAGTCCTTTTCTGGGAAGAGTCAAAGTTTTTGAGAGATATGTGGAAATTGAATGATTAGGTTGGAGTAATGGAGCAATGGAGTATTGAATACAAAAAATCTTTGTTCCCCGAAATACATTACTCCATTACTCCAGCACTCCATTACTCCATTACTGTATGTGGAGGGGATGAATCGATTGTCGAGCAAAGACCAATGGTCTCACTAAGTTGCAGAAATTCCGGGACTTCCGGCTTTACGCTCTTAGAAGTGATGGTGGCCGTAGCCCTTATTGCCATTGCCCTGGTGGCTGTGCTCGGATCACAATCTCAAAGTCTATCCTTGGCCAGTGAAGCCAAATTCAGCACCACAGCCTCCTTTCTGGCCCATGGTAAGATGGCTGAAATAGAGGCCGGGGACCCGCACGACCTTACTTCTGATTCAGGTGATTTCGGCGAGGATTTTCCGGGGTATCGCTGGGACCTGACGATGAGCGATGTTGTTTTTGATAGCCCTGAAAATGTTTCTGACTACCTCAAACAATTTGATTTAATCATTTCCTGGGGTGAGGATGGGCAGTACGAGTATGGTCTCAGGCTGTATAGATTTATGCCGGAAACCGGGTAAATTGCGTTTATTGTGTCTGTTGTGTCTGTTGTGTGTGGTCGCTACGCTCCCGTTCGTTGTGTTTGTTGTGTTCATTGTGTCTCTTGTGTTAAAACCCAAACAAGCTGAACAAGCTGAATAAGCTCAATAAATTCAATAGACCCAATAAACTCAATAGACTCCATAGACTCAACAGACTCCATCGACCCAATAGACTCCATAGACCCAATAGACCCAATAGACTCCATAGACCCAACAAAGCCAATGAACACAATGAAGTCAATAAACTCAATGAACACAATGGACACAATGGACACAACGGACACAATGGACACAACGAACCCAACAAACCCAACAAACCCAACAAACCCAAAAGGTTTTACCCTGGTAGAAATCCTCATCGCCATGTTCATTTTTGCCATTGTTCTTTCCACAATCTATACCTCTTATACCGGAACTTTTCGCATCGTGGATGAGACCGAACATCAGGCTGATATTTACAGAATGGCCCGGATTGCCCTGGAAAGAATGCAGGAAGATTTAGAGTCTGTTTACATTCCAAGGAATCTGAAATCCTCCAAATCAGAGGAGGACAGCGGTCAGGTCTTTGAATTCGTAGGCGAGGATATGGAGATCAAAGGCAGCAGTGCCGACTCCCTTCGCTTTATCTCCAGAGCGCACCTTGTCTTCAGCGAGCAAGAGCAAGCTTCTGGAACAGCCGAGATAGGTTATTATGCTGCTGAGAATGATGCGGAAGAGGGTCTTGTGTTGTATCGCAAAGACGCCCCGGGGGGTATAGAAGCCTCCGGCGAAGACACCGGCGGATTGGTCCTTTGCGAGAAACTGCGCTCGGTAAATTTCACCTATCATGACGCCGAGGGTGAAGAGCACGATAACTGGGATTCTACAACCGAGGCTTTCAAGGACAGGATACCACAAATGGTTTCCATATTACTCGAATTTGAAAATAAGTCAGATCCTGATACGCCCTTTAGATTCTTGACAAAGGTTGCGCTTCCAATGGGGCAAGGGTAGTCATTGGATTGCGGATTTGGGATAATCCAATCCGCTGGACGCTCTGCGTCTCTTATGACGGTAACCCGCCTTCTTACTTATAAGGGCGCAGAGCGCCCGGTGGTATCCGTTCCCACGCAGAGCGTGGGAACGAGAAGACACAACCTTTGCGTTCTCAGCGTCTCTGCGGTGACTTATTAGAACATGAAAAGGTTTCTCCGAGACAACAGGGGCATGGCCCTTATCCTCACGATTCTGATCATTGGTCTAATCGTTGCGGTGACGCTTGAGTTCAATAGATCTATGCGCTCTGACGTGTATGCAGCAGCCAATCTCCGGGATGGCATCAGACTCGGCTATATTGCCAAGTCAGGATTCAACTATGCCCTCGCGGTCCTGCTTGAGGACGCCTCAGAAGGTAACGTCGATTCCCTCCATGAGGCCTGGGCAGATCCAGAGACCTTTTCTGAGAATTCGGCTGCCATGTTCGGCGATGGCTGGTTTGAGATCAAGGTGTCAGACTATTCGGGAAGGATTCAGATCAATAAGCTATTAAACGACGACAAGAAAACCTATAATGACAAGCAAAAAGGCCTCCTCATGCGATTCTTGCAATCGGTAGAATTCGGACTCGAGCCGGACGAGGCAAACAATATCGTAGATGCCATCAAAGACTGGATTGACCGCGGGGACGATGACGAGGTGACCGGATTTGGTGGTGCGGAAAACTCATACTATCGCGGACTGGAAAAGCCGTATTCGTGCAAGAATGCGGATGTGGAATTCCTCGAGGAGTTACTTCTTGTCAGAGACATCACCAGGGAGCTCTTTTACGGCGCTGAGGAAAGGCCCGGTATCTCGAACTACTTAAGTCCTCATGGTAATGGCAAGATCAACATCAATACGGCAGATCCTGTGGTACTAAGGGCCCTTTCAAATGATATTGACGACGAGAGGATCCAGGATATGCTTGCATATCGTGAGGACGAAGACAACAACCTGTCAAATCCCAACTGGTACAAGAGTGTTCCGGGTATGGGCAGTGTGGTAATAGACGCTGGTTTACTCACCACCTCAAGCACCTATTTTGAGATCACATCAAAGGGTTTCAAAGGGACCATGGCCAAGCTGGTCACGGGAATGGTCAAAAGAACGGGTCAGAAACTTGATATCGTGTCGTGGAAGATAGAATAGGGGAGAAATGGAGAATTGGAGAAATGGAGTAATGGAAAAACAAGAATAAAACACTCCAGTACTCCAATACTCCGGTTTGGAATCCAGAAAACGAAGTGCTATGATTTCGTTAACTTTTAGAAAGTCCAGAGTGTCGAAAAATGCCACAAAAAATCCTCGGTCTTGACATAAGCTCGGATTCTGTCACAGCAGTCCAGGTTAGAGGTGGGGCCAGGGGGTATCATGTCACAGCGTGCGCCCACGTCATGATCGAAGAGGCGGGCGGCCTGGGGGAAGCTTTGAAGGCACTCCTCGAACAGCTAAGTCCTGAGGCTGATACCTGCATCAGCTCGATCCCGGGCGAGCATGTATCTTATCGAAATCTCCGAATGCCTTTCAGAGACAAGAAAAAGATCAGACAGACCTTTGTCTTTGAACTTGAGACAATGGTCCCTTTTCCAGTGGAGGATGTGCTTGCGGATTCGATCATCGTTGAGCGGTCGGATCAAAGCGAAATCTTAGCCGCTTCTGTCAAGCAAGCATATATTTCCGAATATCTGACGCAATTGCAGACCTTCGCGGTCGATCCCGAAGTCCTGGATATCAGGGGGGTGCCAACGGTTGCCTATCTGTTAAGCCAGGAGGGGATACCGGATGAAGGTCTTTTTTTGGACATAGGTCTCAAAAGAAGCACCATGATTCTTCATCTCAACAGACGCATTGCCCTGGTTCGCACCTTTCCCTTCAACGGCAGTGCCATTGTCCGCCATCCAGGCACCCAGGCAGCCGAGCAAATTGAGTTCTGTCTGAAGTCGTTTTGCACAGAGGTTCAAAATACGATCCATGCCTTTGGATGTCAGGCCGTGAAGCCGGTCCGTCCCGAAAGGATTTTCGTTACAGGCAGCGGCAGCCTTTATCCCGACACAGACAATCTCTTAAACCGGTTTCTTGAGCTTCCGGTGGAGCGGGTGGACCTGGCCAGGCATCCAGGGATTCACATGGACGAGAATATCGCTCGGGGCTGGAATCCTGCACTCATGGACAACGCACTCGCCCTGGCGGTCCGGGAAGCCAGGCAGGGCCTGGGTTTTAATTTTAGAAAAGATCGATTCGAGGTCACAAAGCAGTATTCCGTTTACAAAAAGGAAATTCGAAAGGCCGCCGCCTTCTTAATTGTCGTGCTATGTCTTCTGGCCTTTAATCTGGGTGTCGATTACCATTTTTTAAACAAACGTTACACGTCACTTGATCGACAAATCACAGAGGTCTTCAAACAAACGCTTCCTGACGTAAAACGCATTGTGGATCCGGTCCATCAGTTGCAGGTTAAAATAAATGAAATCAAGAAATCGGCCTTGTCGCTTCCCGGACTAAGTACGAACAGGAATGTCCTTGACCTGCTAAGGGACATCTCGCTGAGGGTCCCTGAATCGGCAGATGTCCACATGACCCGCATCGTGGTTGACCCGAATGCGGTTCTAATCAAGGGTGAGACCGACACATTCAACACTGTGGACAGCATCAAGAAAGGACTGGAGCCTTCAGACCATTTTCGTGCAGTGACTATCAGTTCTGCCAATCTTGACCGATCCGGCGACCGTGTTCGATTTGAAATAAAACTGGACAGGGCGAAGCAATAACGTCTATTGGGTCTGTTGGGTCTATTGGGTCTGTTGGGTCTATTGAGTCTATTGGGTCTATTGGGTCTATTGGGTTTGAGTGGGTTGAACATGAAAATTAAGAGGTTTGAGGATTTACATTGCTGGCAGGAAGCGCGGAAATTAGTGAATCTTGTTTATGAGGCAATAAAAGCGAGCAAGGATTTTCAAAAGGATTTTAGATTGTGTGGGCAGATTACTGGTGCAGCGATATCTTCGATGAGTAACATAGCAGAGGGCTTTTCTCGGAGATGGGACAAGGAGTTTATTCAGTATCTTTTCATATCAAAGAGTTCGGCGACGGAAGTCCAGAGTGAAGCCTACGTGGCTTTGGATCAAGAATATCTGACCGAGAAAATCTTCCGTTGCATCTATGAGCAAGCCGAAAAAGTTTCTAAACTGGATTCCGGCCTAATTACCTATCTCCTGCGCAATCAGAAAACACGCGGACAAAGCAAACCCAACAAACACAACAGACACAACGAACACAACGAACACAACGAACACAACAGACACAACGAACACAAAAATGAAGCTGGCAAAACGTGAAAAATATTTGATATCGCTTGCAGCATGCTGCATAGCCATTTTCTTAGTGTTTCAGTTTCTGATCTTTCCCTTTTTTGAAAACAGAACGCGTATTCAAAAGGGCCTGAAGGCCAAGGAAAAGGGGCTGGAGGAGATCGTAAGGCTGAGGGCTGAGTTTCAGGCTTACCAGAAAGGTTCTCAAGGCATACAGCAGACCCTTTCCAGGCGAAAAAAGGGATTTACGCTTTTTTCATTCCTTGAAAAGGCTGCCGGTGAGGCTCAGGTGAAGGCCCGTATCAAGTCTATGAAACCCTCCGTCTCGTCTGGCAAGGGTCCTTACAAAGAATCCATGGTTGAGATGCGATTGGAAGCAATTACTTTGGAGGAGTTGGTCGGATACCTTTATCGTATTGAATCACCGGGTGATTTAGTAAACATCAAACGCATTTCCATTAGCGGAAATAAAAAGGAGCCGGGCTATTTGGATGCCATTATTCAGGTATTGACGTTTCAGTGAGTGGGGAAAGGAGTCATGGAGTCATGGAGTCATGGAGTAATGGAGTAATGAAAAATCAACACTCCAACACTCCAACACTCCAATACTCCAGTGCTCCAATACTCCAGTACTCCATTTAAGCAACTTTAGCTGACTTCACATGAGAGCTCTCATATCATCAAAACATACGAAATACCTGGGATATGTCCTTTTTGCCGTGATTCTGACGGCAGGGCTTTTGTACTACCGTTTTCCTTCAGATGCCTTGCGGGACTATGTGCAAACAAGTGCAGAGAACACAAATGCCCGGGTGGTTCTTTCTGTCGAGCGCATACAACCCTGGCCCCCTGTTTGTTTGAAGTTCACGGGAATCGAACTTGCGCTTAAAGATAAGCCTGACAGAACCATTCTGAAGGCAGATCGTGTTTTGCTCAAACCCCGGCTGCGGTCATTATTGCGGGGAAAATCTGAGTACTCCTTTCACTGCCTGGCGTATGGGGGTGATTTAAGGGGTTGCGCCCATTTCAAGAAAGACAGCACGGGGGCTTTCATTGATACGGAAATTGAATTAAGAGATGTTCACATTGGCGACTATGCGTATCTTTCAGAGCTGATTGGCCGGCGTGTGGAAGGAAACCTTCACGGTACCATTTCATACACAGGTCCGTTCAAGGTCCTGACGGATGGTTCGGCGGAGGCAAATTTGAGGTTGTCAGGCGGGAGGGTGGAGCTTTTTCAGCCTCTTTTTACTTTGGGCTCACTCGACTTTAACGAAATAGAAGCCGAAATGTTTCTTGACAAACAGAAGATAAACGTGACCCGTCTTGAATTGAAGGGGGAAGTGTTGCACGGAACCTTATCGGGAACGATTACCTTGAAAGAAAAATTCGCAAGAAGCAGCCTTGATCTCAGAGGCACGATTGAGCCGTTTGCAGCATTCTTCAAAGGTACTGCCGGCATTCACGATACCGTGGCGTTTTTCAAACAACGTCTTAAAAGGGGAACCCTTTCCTTCGTGATTCATGGAACCCTGGGGGAGCCTAAAATCAAATTCACATAAGTCTTTGACAGGATAACAGGATAAACGAGATATCAATAAACCCCAATTTCGCAATACTCTCGGAGTGTCATTGCGAGGAGCGGAGCGACGTGGCAATCTCATCCCTCAGAGATTGCTTCGCCTTCGGCTCGCAATGACAGCCCTGATAACAATTTCCAAGTCAGGCTTGCGAAATTCGGGATAAATCATGTCAATCCTGTTATCCTGTCTGAAAAATCGCTTGAACAGATGAAGGGTTATCGTGGAATCCATATCAAGACGTTACCATATCATTTTCAACCTGCTTGCATTGTCCGTTGTGATCTACATCGGGGTTGATGCGTTCTACAGGGTGGTCCGTGCAAGGCTAACCCGGGTCGATACCAGGACCTCTGTGGTTCAGCAGTTGCCGGATGACAAAGGGCGCGAGAAGCCGCCTTTGGGTGATTACCGGTCGATTATTGACAGAAATATCTTTGGCTCTGCAGACAGAACCGTTGAAGAAGTAGAGGCAGCAGAAATTGAAGGCCTTGAACCCACTTCCCTGAAGATAGCTCTTCTGGGAACAGTGACAGGTAGCCAACGGCATGCGGTTGCTGTTATCGAGGAAACCGCCAAAAGGAAACAGGGCCTGTACAAGGTAGGGGACAGCATTCAGGATGCCACCATCAAAATGATCTTAAGGGGAAAGGTAATCCTCAGGGTTGACGATAGAGATGAAATACTGACAATGGAAGAAGCCGCTGCCACAAAAAGAGAAAAGGGGCACTTAGCCTCAAGGCCAGTTGGGAAAGGAACCACCATAAGAGTCAGCCGTGCAGATCTTGAAAAATCCCTCAAAAACATCAACCAGCTTATGTCGGGGGCACGCATACGGCCTCATTTCAAAGGCGGCAAGCCAGACGGGTTGGCACTGAGCAGCATGAAAAAAGATTCCATTTTTGCGAAACTGGGGCTGAAAAATGGCGACATTGTCCAGGGAATAAATAATAAGAGCATTAAAAGCCTGGATGATGTGCTGGGTTTGTACAAGAAATTGAAATCAGGTTCCCGGGTACAGTTGCAAATAGGCAGAAAAGGTCAGCGGCAAGACATCAATTACGAGTTCCGATAAGAATGTCCATTGTGTCCATTGTGTCTGTTGTGTCTGTTGTGTTGACTCAATAGATTCCATAGACCCAATAGACCCAATAGACCCAATAGACTCCATAGACCCAATAGACTCCATAGACCCAATAGACTCCATAGACCCAATAGACTCAACAGACTTATGTATACTTCTTATTTTGGTTTTAAGGAAAACCCTTTCAGTTTAACACCCGATCCAAACTACCTTTACCTTAGCCACCAACACAAAGAGGCCTTTGATCACCTTCTTTATGGCATCAACGAACGTAAAGGCTTTATTTTTATCACGGGCGGCATTGGTACAGGGAAAACCACGCTGTGTCGGGCACTTCTTGGTACCCTTGATTCATCCACAAAAACCGCATTGATATTCAACGCCAATATCTCCGACATGGAACTTTTGAGAACCATCAATGAGGAGTTTGGCATTGGGGCAGGCCTGCCTGGCCAGACCAAGAAGGACTACATTGACGGCCTGAATCAGTTCCTCCTTGAGACCTTCAGCCGGGGTGGCAATGCGGTCCTGTTGATCGACGAAGCCCAAAATCTTTCCCGCACCGTCCTTGAGCAGATACGCATGCTATCGAATCTTGAGACCGAAAAGGAAAAACTGCTTCAGATCGTCCTTGTTGGGCAATCCGAATTAAAGGAGCTTTTAACTTCACCCTCTTTGAGGCAGCTCGATGAGCGCATCATGGTGCGCTATGACCTGAAACCCCTGGATAAAAAGGACGTCCAGGGCTACGTAGAACATCGACTCGTGGTGGCAGGCGGGAAAGGAAATGTCCGCTTTACAAGGAGTGCCCTTGAGGCCATTTATGGATACTCTCAAGGAAATCCGAGGCGGATCAACGGAGTTTGTGACCGGGCCCTCCTTATCGCCTACTCCAAAGATGAATTCACTATATCCAAAAGAACGGTTCAGAAGGCGATCGAGGACATCCGCGGTCGTGTAACACCCGAGCCCGCCCCAAGAGGGGGGCTGTTTCAGAAAAGGATTGCCTGGTTATTTGTCCTTTTGCTGCTGATTATTGTAACGGGCCTAAGTGGGTGGAATTTCAGAAAAGAGATTTCAGCACTGATTTCGGGCGAGCAAGAGGTTGCGGTGGCCAAAACCGCAAATGTTCCATCCGTACTTCCGCAACCCAAGATTAAACCCGTTTCTCCAGAACCCGAAGTGAAAGCAACCAGCTTGTTCCTTGATGAGGAAGCCAGTCTTGGGGGACTCTTCAGGCTTTTCCGTTCAACAGGGGAAAAGAGCACTCACGCCGTAAAGGAGGTTCATTTGGGCCTGTATTCGTTCCGTGCGGAACCCGAACACTATATTATGTTCAGCAAACCCTTCCGCGTGCGTGTGGGTGGCGTGTCCCCGCCATTCCCTCAATATCTGCTGATTCGCGAAGTCACAGCCGACGGTGCTATCGCCATCAATGCCGACGGTAAAGAGCATCCGATAACCAGAGACTTTATCCTGACCCACTGGGGCGAAAAGGTTTGCTGGGTATATCCCTATGAGAACCATGATGTTCATTTGGTCAGGGGGATGAAGGGTCCAGATGTCATCAGACTCCAAAACAGATTAAATGACATCGGTTATACGATTGAACTCACAGGCCTTTATGACGAACCCACATATTATCAGGTCATGAGGTTCCAGGGTGATTTCGGATTAATCCCCGATGGAATTGTTGGTACCCGCACAAAGGGTTTATTGTACCAAATGTCATAGTAATCGTTAATTGTTATTTGTTATTCGTTATTGGACAATCGACAATCGACAATCAACAATCGACAATCCAAGATGAGCTCCATCCATGAGGCCCTGAAAAAGGCCCAAAGAGAAAAAGACGCCGGTTATCAGAAATACCGTGGGATTGTGTCAGCACCCCGATACAACCCGGTTTTTTTTTCTGGCAAAAAGCTTTGGTGGGCATCTTTTCTCGTAATCTCGCTTGCTTTTACGGCCTATTTGTGGTTACCCTCCAGAGGGATACGGTCTCCCATTCCTGAACCCGTAGAGCTTGAGGCAACTCCAAAGCCAGAAAGCCTCCCACTTTCCTCTCCCTTGAGCGATGGGAATAGGGAAGGGCGTAAAGGGGAGCCTTCAAAAACTCTCCCCTTTAGTAAAGGGGGGCTGGGGGGGGATTTTACAAGGCACAGCAATCATGAATCCACCCTCAATTCAACAGCTACCTCTTTGTATGAAAAGGCCAGAGATTTCCAAAAAAGTGGTCGCTTGCAGGAAGCTAAAAGACTTTATGAGGAAGCCCTAGACCTTGATCCTGAGTATGTAGACGCATTAAACAATTTAGGGGTTATATATATTCAAGACAAAAAGTACTCAGCAGCCCGTGCATTGTTTTTGAAAGCGATTCAGCTCAGACCGAATTATGTGGACTCTCATTACAACTTAGCGTGCCTCCATGCCATTAAAGGGAACGTGAGGCAGAGTCTTGACCATTTGAACAGAGCAGTTTCGCTGGACCCAGAGGTTAAGAACTGGGCAAGGACGGACTCAGACCTGCAAAACCTGCGCGGAGTGGCAGGATTTGAAAAAATGGTCGGGAGGAATAGAGGAATGGAGTAATGGAGAGCCTCACGAAATACGTCCCCAGGCAAAGTAGGTCATATGAATCAAGAAACGTAGTGAGTTCCCCCCCCTTCTTAAAGGAGAAAATCTCCACTAACCCCCCTTTAGAAAAGGGGGGCAGGGGGGATTTTATAGATGCTTCCATTCAATAAGCAACTCAAACAACGTTCAAGAGAACTTAGAAAGAATATGACCGATTCGGAAAGGTTTCTTTGGGCGAAAATCAGAAGAAAACAGATTAATGGCTATCAATTTTACAGACAGAAAAACATCGGGAACTACATTGTTGATTTTTATTGTCCTGCCGCAAAGCTGATTATTGAAATCGATGGCGGTCAACATTACCATGGACAGGGACTAGAAAAGGATGAAATTAGAGATAATTTTCTTGGAAGGCTTGGGTTTAAAGTCTTAAGGTTTTCAGGAAGAGAAATATTCACGAATATCGATGGGGTTTTGCATAAGATATATGGGCGCTTGTAAGAAAATCCCCCCTAACCCCCCTTTACAAAAGGGGGGAACTTAAATGCAAAGCTTTCAAGTGCAATGGGGTAAATCTTACATACTTTTTTGGAATGCTCCTCTTGCAAGGTTATAATAAAGTCTTTAGAGAACAAAAGAAATAAGGGTGATTTGGATAGATGATATGGTCAAAGAAGAATGGGCGACATATGGAGAAATGGAGGGATAGAAAGATGAAAACCCGGTACTCCAGTACTCCACCACTCCAGTACTCCAGCACTCCAGCACTCCAGCACTCCATCTTCAAATGTATTCTCTCCCTTCTATGCGTAGCCCTATGGCTGCTTGCCAGTCATTCCGTGGCCCTTGGTGCCCGTGTTGCGGGTGAGGAAGGTGTGAGGCCTGCGGTGGTGAAGCCTCCCCGGAAAGCCCCTGCCCCTGAAAAGCTTATCCGAGCGAAAAAGAAAACACCTCCTAAAAAGGAGATCCCCAGTCAGCAACAAATGCCTGCAGAACAAGCGACCGATGAGCGTTATGTGACCATCGATTTTGACAACGTCGATATCGCGCTTTTTATTAAGTTCATCAGCGAGCTGACGGGCAAGAATTTCGTGGTTGATAAAGGAGTCAGGGGAAAGGTGACGATTATCTCGCCGACCAAGATCTCAGTAAAAGAGGCGTACAAGGTTTTTGAATCGGTCCTGGAGGTGCACGGTTTTACGACCGTGCCTGCGGGAAGCGTGATAAAGATTATCCCGGCGGTTCAGGCCCGATCCAAGAACATTGAAACGCGGTTGCGCGAGGAGGCTATCGATCCCCAAGACAAGGTGGTCACGCAACTGATTCCCTTAGACTATGCCAACCCCGATGACCTGAAAAAACTCTTTGCCCCCTTGATATCCAAGAGCAGTGTGATTATCTCATACGCCCCTACTGGCATCCTGATTGTGACTGACGTCCTTTCCAATATCAAACGCCTGCTCCGTATAGTAAAGGTGATTGATGTCGTGGGTATCGGTGCAGAGATATCGGTGATACCTATTGAACATGCCACGGCAACGGTTTTGGTAAAGTCGCTGTTGCCTGTCTTTCAGGTCAAGGCGCGGCCCCGGAGAAAAGGCGTCCCTGTGAGTCCCGATGTCAAGATTGTAGCCGACGAGAGGACTAATTCTCTGATCATTGCGGCCACTGAGGATGATACTTTAAGGGTCAAACAACTCATTAAACTGTTGGACAAAGAAATCCCCCGAGGCGAGGGGGACATCCACGTATATTATCTTCAGAACGCCAATGCCGAAGATCTGGCCAAGGTCCTAATGGCCCTCCCTTCCAAACAGGCAAAAGCGCCCGCAAAGGGAAAAGCGCCCATTATTTCCAAGGAAGTCCAGATCTTGTCCGATAAGGCGACCAATTCCCTGGTAATTAGGGCAGATAAGGACGACTATCTTGTCCTCCTGGATGTTATTGAGAAACTCGATATTCCGCGAAGGATGGTCTATATTGAGGCGCTGATTATGGAAGTGAATGTGGATAAAGATTTCACGCTTGGCGTGGAGTGGCGTGCCATGGAAGAAATTGGTAGTCATGATGGCAGAAAAAGTGCAGGCTTTATAGGCTCCGGTGGGCTTGGAGGAACTAAACCAGAATATGGTGAGTATCAAATCATTCCAAAAAGTCCCATCTTCCCTAGGGGGTTTTCGTTGGGAGTTCTGGGTGAAGGGATTACAATTGGCAAATTTACGTTTCCTACCATAGGGGCTGTAATACGGGCCTACAAGAAGGATTCCGATGTGCATATCCTTTCTACGCCGCAGATTTTGACAACTGACAATGAGGATGCTGAGATTTATGTTGGAGAGAATGTCCCGTATATTACCAGAGCGGAAACAACGGAGATAGGTAGAGACTATAGCAGTTATGAGTATAAGGATGTGGGGGTCACTCTTAAGGTTACCCCTCAGATTAATCAGGAAAGATTTGTTCGCTTAAAAATCTTTCAAGAAGTAATAAAACTGAAAGGAGAGGTGAAGGGAGACAAACCAACTACACTCAAGCGATCAGCAGAAACAACGGTTATTGTGAAGGACGCTAATAGCGTGGTTATCGGGGGTATTATTGGCGAAACTAGTGAAATGGGAACGTACAAGGTTCCTTGCCTGGGCGATATCCCGGGTTTGGGTTGGTTTTTTAAATCAGTCTCCAAGACACAAAATAAGACCAACCTTTTCGTATTTCTAACCCCCCACATCATCGAAAACCCGGAAGAGGCCAAGAAAATATTTGAAGAAAAAAAGGATGAAATCGACAGGATCGAGGAAGGTGTAATCAAGATGTATAAAAGTCGAGAAGTCAGTGATTAGTGATCAGTGGTCAGTGGTCAGTGATCAGTGATCAGTGATTAGAAATTAAATGAACTTATTTGACCGAAACCGAAACGAGCTTTCAAAATACTCCTATGACCTGAGCAAGGCAACGGTTGTTTCTATGATCATTATCCCCTTTGTTCAGGGAAAGATATCAGTCGTTGTCCTTGCCGTAGGCGGCATTGTGTCAGCAATCTTTCTAATGTTGGGAATGATGTTAAAGAAAGGGGAATGAGATGTTAACAGTGTATTTGTTTCTTGGTGCTATTGGAATAGCAGGCATCATTGCCGTTCTTATTTACGACCATAAGAAAAAACAGCAGAAACAGACATAGCAGCATAGAAACTCAGCAAGCGTTCACAGGTTCAGAGTTCACCGTTCATGGTTACGAAACCCAACAAACTCAACAAACGTCTTCATGAAAAATGTTAACGCGCAACTCGTAACCCACAACGAGTAACCACGGTAATATGAAACTAATCGGCCAAATATTAACAGAAACTTGCGGGCTTGTGGAAGAAGCCCTTGCGGATGCCCTCAAGATCCAGGAACAAAAAGGGGGCCGGATAGGGGAGATCTTGATCCACCAGAAGGCTATTTCGGAATCGGATCTGCTGAAGGCCCTGAGCCTCCAGTTTGACCTGCCATTTGTTTCCGACCTTTCAACCGGAGATCTGAACACCGATTTTACTGAAAAGATACCCATACAATTTCTCAAAAGATACAAGATGGTCCCGGTGCTCACCTCAAATCAGGCCTGCGTGGCGGTAAATGATCCCCTTGCGTTTCAAGCCCTGGACGACGTGCAACTGGTCCTGGGCCGGGATGGGGTACAAACCGTGCTTGCCCCGTATTCAGCGATCCTTTCGGTCATCAATTTTGCCTACGATATGAGCCAGGATTCTGCTGAGCATGTCATTGAGGGTATGCATGAGGAAGAAAGCGACCGGATCATCTCTGAAATAGAGGAAACCGGGGATCTTTTGGATGAGACAAGCGATGCGCCCATTATCAGGCTCGTCAATCTAATGCTTTCACAGGCGGTGAAGGCCCGCGCCAGTGACATCCACATTGAACCCTATCAGAATAAGCTCAAGGTTCGCTACCGCGTGGACGGAGTCTTGTATGACAAGCTCAGCCCGCCGAAGCGTATTCAGTCAACACTGGTCTCCCGAATCAAGATCATGGCCAAACTGAACATTGCGGAAAAAAGGCTTCCCCAGGATGGCCGGATCGAGATCAGGATCGCTGACAGGAATGTGGATATACGTGTTTCTACTATCCCTACTGCCTTTGGCGAGCGCGTGGTCCTCCGACTGCTTCACAAATCGAGTGTGCTGCTGAGGCCTTCCGACCTCGGCATGCCCGGTGAAAAATTGGAGGTTTTTGATAAACTCATCCGATCTGCGCACGGCATCATCCTTGTGACAGGTCCAACAGGGAGCGGCAAAACAACGACCCTTTATGCGGCCCTCAGTACCATCAACAGCTCGGAAATCAATATTATTACCGTGGAAGACCCCATTGAATACCAGATAGACGGCATAGCCCAGATCCAGGTAAATCCGAAGATCGATCTCACCTTTGCCAACGGGTTGCGCTCCATTGTGCGCCAGGACCCGGACGTTATCTTTGTGGGCGAGATCCGGGACCTGGAAACAGCGGAAATTGCCATCCAGTCTGCTCTGACGGGGCACCTGGTCTTCTCTACGTTGCATACGAACGATGCGTCCAGCGCTGTAACACGCCTGATTGATATGGGGATAGAGGCTTTTCTGGTGAGCTCTTCGGTGATCGCCATTTTGGCCCAGCGCCTGGTGCGGGTCATTTGCAATAACTGCAAAGTGGCTTACACGCCCGATGAGGAATCCCTCCGGAGCATTGGCATATCCCCTGAAAGGCTTGAAGGTAAAAAGATATACCGGGGCAAAGGTTGCCCTTCGTGCCTTCATACGGGCTATATGGGAAGGATGGGCATCTTTGAACTCATGATCCTGGATGATGCCATTAAGAGTCTGATCTTGAAGACCTCGGATGCCAATGCTATAAAGCGCAAGGCCACTGAGCACGGGATGATCTCGCTGCGCCAGGACGGAGCACACAAGGTCTTAGACGGGATTACAACCATTGAAGAGGTGTTTCGAATTACAGAGCAATAGAAATGGAGAAATGGAGTGATGGAGTATTGGAGGGATGGAGGGATGGAGGGATGGAGTATTGGAGTGATGGAGTATTGGAGTATTGGAGTATTGGAGGGATGGGTCTAAATCTCTACAATTTTGTTACTATCCAGTGCTCCAATACTGCAATACTCCAATTAAGGTGCCCCTTAACTTCTAAGGACGGAGGATCTGCCTGAATGAAGCCAATGGCAAGGTTGATTACATTATTGCTTTTCGGAGCCCTTACGCTCTTGTGGGCTCCTGTGGCCTCGGGAACCGAGCTCCACATTCCGGAAATCACGGCAAGATCCGGCCAGTCCGTTGATATTCCGATTATGATTGACCAGGTGGATAACCTGGCCGGTCTAAAACTGGTCATCAAGTATGACCCTAAGATCCTTACCTTCAAAAAGGGGGTCAAGACAAAATACAGCGATTCCTTGATGCATATCATTAATGACAAGAAGCCCGGCCGGCTCATTGTCGTCATGGCGGGGGCAAAGGGGATTAGAGGCAAAGATTTTCCGATCCTGAATCTCACATTCGAAATTAAGGCCGGGTTGAAAGGAAACCACGTGATCAACATTGAAATATCCGACCTTGAGATGATGAGCGATCAACTGAAGGACATCACATGTCGTGTCAAGGTAAATCCGCTCATCATTTCAGGCGAATCCCCAGAAATCAAAACAAAAAGCGAAAAAGCCAATCACGAAGACACGAAAACGGGAAAACACGAAAAGGTCAAGGACAGGTCACTGACCACTGATCACTGACCACTGACCACTGACCACTGACCACTGATTTCACCATGACCCCACAAGAATTTCTAAAACAAGTTCCCCTGTTCCGGTCCCTTAACCAGGAGGACGGTGAGCGTCTTGCTGCCTTACTCAGGCGCCAATCTTTGAAAAAGGGAGAGGTGCTCTTCCGCAAAGGGAGCGAAGGGACCAGCCTGTACGTTATAGTCAGAGGAGTTATAAAGATCGTGCTCCCGTCCAGGATGGGAGATGAGGTCATCTTAGCGGTTTTTTCTGAGGGGGATTTTTTCGGAGAGATGTCCATCTTGGACGGGATGCCCCGCTCGGCTGATGCGGTCGCACTTGAACCAGCGGAAGTATTTGTCCTGAACCGAAGCGACTTCCTATCATTTCTAAAAAACAATGAACACGCAATCGAGTCCATCCTCTACTCCCTATCTATGCGTCTGCGTAAAACCGACGACCTTTTGGAAGATACTTGTTTTCTCAACATCTCTTCCAGGTTTGCCAAAAAGCTCATCGAATTGGCCGAAATCTACGGCCGCCAGGAGGCAGACGCCATCCTGATAGACCTCCGTCTGACCCAAAAGGATCTTGCCAGCATGGTTGGCGCCACCAGAGAAAGTATCAATAAAGAGCTGAGGGTGTTGCGCGAGAAGGGCCTCGTAAGTATCAGTGAAGGTGCGATTCGAATCCACGACATGGCTCGCCTTAAGCGCCGGGGTCGGTGACGTTATAGTTCACGCCGGAAAAAAAGGAATTACACCACGAAGAAAACGAAGGGCACGAGTGGAGCCGAAGCAAAGTCGTGGCATCAGGGTGAATGAGATTGCTTCGCTATGCTCGCAATGACTGCAGTAAGAACTTTATACGGGACTGTCAAGATAGGCATTGCTCATAGAGGTACTAGAGTCGCGACACTTTTTTTGAAGTATGATTCTATACAAAGACCGCAGCTGACACATGGAACCGTTTAGCCAAGGCACGGATATGCTTCACAGTGAGTTCCTGCTTGCCGTTAAGGATTGCGGACACCATCGCTTGAGAACCTATCTCCGGCAGATCAGATTCCACAAGGCCATGTTCATCCATGAAGAACCGAAGCATTTCACTACCCTTGCATTCTGCTATTGGATGGTGTTTCTCTTCGTGCGCATGTATCACGGTGCCGAGTGTGTCCAGAAGCCCATACAAAGGGTGTTGTTCATTGGTACCAACTTGGTCGATGAGGCTGTTGAGCCGTTCAACTGCTAAGTCGTATTCCTTCTCATTGTGAATGGAAAACAAGGGACTAATCACAACCCAGTGGGTTTGAATGTTTTCAGCTATAACGCTCATTGTTTCCACGCTCCTTTGTCATATTCGCTGTGGGTAAGCACATGACGGATGTACACCTTGCCACGATTGCAGTGTATCGATGCAATCAAACGATACTTATTGCCACCAATGTCAAATACGATCAAATCACCTACTTTGTCGGCACTTGGGAATGCGGCATGTAATTCGCTAAAGCTGCTGAAGTTGGTCTTCCTCATCGCTTTGAACCACCGGGAAAGGGAACTTTTGCTATCTGGGTGCAATACTGTTCGGCATGGCTAT
>JAGMBW010000027.1 GCA_023129535.1 Desulfobacterales bacterium | reverse complement strand
TATTTTTATGGCCGAAGATCATGTTTTATCATTTTTTTATATTTTTGATGTCTTAAGAATTTTTTAAACATTTTTCTTCCTCTAACAGTGGATTAGACTGCGCGCAATCTAATCCAATAGGTCTGCGCGCAATCTAACATGTTATATCTTCACATTCAATATCCACGCGTTACAATACCAGCCGCTTTTTTCACCCTATCAGTTCAGGAGGCGATCGGCTATCGATCATCAGCCTAATCAAGATAGAAAAAACGCCTTTTGTCACCGCTACAGACGGGCACTCGCTGCCCACGGCCTCCACGGTAAGGCGGCCGACTGGGGTGTCAAACGTGCTGAAAATTTTATCAAATCTACCAAGGGACTCCGCTTGAAAGAGCACACGGCAGAGGACTTGAGAGCCTACTTTTGCCGACAGGCCACAGAAGGCAGACTCAAGGATTGGCAGTATGGCCAGATTGTTGACGCACTGCGCGTTCTTTTTAAGGAGATTGTCAAATCCCCATGGGCCTCCGAGTTTCCGTGGGACAGGTGGAAGGAACCTCATCTCTACTTTCCGGACGAATTGGAGCAATTCCACCAGGTAGGTAAGCATATCCGAGTATCGGGCGGAAACCAAGTATTCGCCGATACGCTTAAGGGCCGGCGTGTCGTTGACCAATACCCATCTGAGTTGAAACGTTTGAGGCAGGCAATCCGTTGCCGACATTATTCCATCCGCACGGAACAGAGCTACCAAGAGTGGGTAATGAGGTTCATCACTTTCCATGGCTATCGATCCCCAAAGAAGCTGGGTGCGCAAGAGGTGAAAGTGTACCTGACCTACCTTGCGGACGTACGGCGCGTGGCGTCTAATACGCAACGTCAGGCCCTGAATGCCCTGGCGTTTTTGTACAAGCACGCGCTGGACCTTCCCTTCGGCGAAATCGGCGAGTTCGCACAAGGTAAACGGCCCCGCCGTCTTCCGCTTGTTCTCACCAAGAATGAGGTCAGCCGGCTCTTCGAACACTTGACAGGTAATGGGGTCGGGCCATGCTATCATGTTGAAATATCCGGATTAATGTTCCAGAAATAGCTGTTTTCAGCATCAATATCGGCATTTTTGGTACCAAAAATGCCGCTTTGCTCTCGCCATGTGTGTCTACTAAAACCGCTCCTTTTTGACCCCCAAAATGCCATTATAGGTTTACCCCGTTGAGTTATTCAACTGGGGGCCAATATTAGCCCATATTTCCGGATCATTTCTATGGATATCAGTAACATAGCTTGGCCCGACCCCTTTTACCTTTTAATCTCCTTCCCTTCCACAAGCACAGGAATATAGTTGTTGGTTAGGCCCTTGAGATATCCTGTGGCCCTGTCCCGCTTCCCTTCAATTAAGACCTCAAATGTTGACCCAGAGATTGCTTCGCTTCGCTTGCAATGACACAGGGCATGGCGGCCCCTGTGAACGGTTACGGAAAAAAGAAATGATCTTCTTATCGAAAGAAAAGGGGTTCTCTAATTTTGTCGATCAAGATGGGAAATGGATATTGTTTGATGGCCTGGGGCCCATCACAAATCGAAGGGCGTCAGGCTTTCAAACCCGTCTTTAGTGACAAGGACCGTTTGTTCAAACTGGGCAGAAAGCGACCTGTCCCTGGTTACCGCGGTCCACCTATCTTCCAAAATGTAAAGGTCTCTCTTTCCTAGATTAATCATGGGTTCAATCGTGAAGACCATGCCCGGAACTAAACCAATCCCTTCCCCTTTTGCACCATAATGAGGAACGTGGGGAGACTCATGGAATTCGAACCCCACCCCGTGACCTACGAATTCCCTGACCACCGAGCAACCTTCTCCTTCTGCGTATCTCTGAATGGCCCATCCTATGTCCCCTACGGTGTTCCCGGGTCGCACCATGGACATGCCCACTTTAAGGCTCTCACGGGCCACCCTCACGATCTTTCGGGCATCGGGACCCGGCGCTCCCGCGAAAAAGGTCTTGTTGGCGTCGGCATAATATCCATTCAAGATGGAAGTTACGTCCACATTCACGATATCCCCGTCTTTTAAGACCCGCTCTCCTGGGATACCATGACAAACAACTTCATTGACAGAGACACAAACGCTTTTTGGAAACCCCCGATAATTCAAGGGAGCAGGAATGGCACGGTTTTTAATGGTGAATTCATGTACCAGGGTGTTAATATCATCGGTGGCGATTCCAGGCCTAATTTCAGCCTCCAGCAACCGGAGCGTATCCACGACCAGACGCCCGGCCCTCCTGATGCCTTCAATATCCGCCTCGTCCTTGAGCCTGATTTTGTATTCTCGAGCGTATAACTTCTTGAGATTATCAGGCTCCAGCCCTTCCTTGCCGAGACAGCATTTCTTATATTTAAGCCCGCTTCCGCAAGGGCATGGATCATTGCGGCCCACTTTTACCGTTTTGTACTTCTGCTTCACATGCCTTCAGACCTCTCTACCAATTCTCCCTTGTTCATTGCCTCCTCCTGAAATACCAATTAAATCAAGATCATAAAGCATTGCCGAAAAAAGTCAACAAATCTAAGTACAGGACATTTTTTCTGACAGGATTAACAGGATTAACTGGATAAATTTTGAATGAATCGAGTTCATCAATAAAATTAGTAACCTGCAGGATTTTGACGCTATGG
>JAGMBW010000026.1 GCA_023129535.1 Desulfobacterales bacterium | reverse complement strand
AATCTTGTTCATCCTGTCTATCCTGTCTAATTTTTTTGTCCTGTACTTAACATAAGTTTATCAAAAAACAACACTATAGTCCGGTAGAAGATAAGGAGGTTTCCAAACGTTTTCGGTACCCTCCTCTTAGTGTCCCGATCATTTCCGGGACCTCGTAATGTGTATCACACAGGGTGCAGACTGGCAGGATCTCAATGACCGAGTTGGTCACAAATGCGCCATTAAATTGGTTGAAATCCGCAGGTGTGACCGTGGATTCCGTGAGAGAAAAGCCAAGCATCCGGGCAACCTTCATGATCTGCTTGCGCGTGACACCCGGGAGGAGCCCTGCATCTGTGGGCGGGGTCAGGATATGCCCTTTTTTCAAGAAGAATACGTTCGTGATACTCCCCTCGGTAATCTCCCCACGCTCGTTGGTGAAAAGGGCGTCAAAGCATCCCTGCCTTCGGGCCCACGTGAACACAAAGATGTTTTCCAGGTAGGAGGTTGTCTTGAACCGCACGAGGGGCGAACCAGAAAATCTCTGGAAAGGAGCCAAAGCCAACTCAACCCCGGAACCCTCCTGGACCTTTATCCCCTCCAGAGGCTCCCACGACGTCTGAAATACTGCCTTCTCCACACCGTGATCCCCGTAGGAAATCAGGTTGAGCCGAAGACGGGCCTCTATGTGGTTCGGAATTTCCTTCAAGGCAAGTTTCAACGCTTCAATGGCTTCTTTTTGAGAGAAGGGTAGGATGAAAAATCGGCATCCCTCGGCCATGCGGTCCAAATGGTCTTCTACAAAGGCGAGCCTTCTGCCCTTGTAGACCCGAAACGTTTCAAAGAGGCCTTCACCAAAAAAAAGTGTCCGGTTTTTCATCTACAACTCGTCGGTCATCAGGGGTATATTTTGTATCTTCTCAAAAAGCTGTGGGTTCCCAATAAGTCCGGGTCACAATCACTGCGAGCCTCTGACCCGTAGGGGCCTACGCCACGGTGGGCGGAGCGAAGCGGGCTCCAGGCGATGAGATTGCCACGTCGCTTCGCTCCTCGCAATGACAGGAAATCATAGTTTCAGGGAATTGCCCGAGCTTTTTGAGAAGATACCGATTTCTGAGGAATTTGCAAGGGCAAGAGGCAAAACCTTCGATTATGATCAAAGCTTTTTGACATTATTTGCAAGTTGATTTAAAAGAATTGGCACGGAGACGATGTCAAACAGGGAAGGCCTTGCGTTAAAATGATCAGCGCAGCCATCATACAGTTCCACATTCGCAGTGGCGAGGTTGAATGGAATCTGAAGACAGCCAAACGGCGCATCGCTACCCTTAAAAAACAGGGTGTGCAGCTCGTTTTACTACCGGAGATGTGGTCAAGCGGTTTTGCAAATGAGCGCCTCAAGGAATTGTCTGAGACGACACCCAGCGTTCTTGAAGATCTGTCCAGGACAGCAAAAAAGCTGCACTTGACGATCATTGGATCTTTACCCGAAAAGAGGAAAGACGGAATTTACAACACCGCCTATGTTGTGGACAGAGACGGATCTATTGCAGGCACCTATCGAAAAGTTCATCTTTTTTCGCCAACCAACGAGGACCGCTATTTCATGCCAGGGCGAAAAGCTGTGGTTTCAAAGACCTCTCTTGGACCCATCGGTCTGATGATATGCTATGATCTGAGATTCCCGGAGTTGTGCCGGTCCCTGGCGCTGGGTGGGGCCAAAATGGTGGCCGTGGTGGCTGAATGGCCGGCTGTGCGTGTGGCCCACTGGGACGTACTTCTCAAGGCACGGGCCATTGAAAATCAGCTTTTTATTCTTGGGGCTAACCGATGTGGGCAGGACGGCGACCTAATTTATGCAGGTCATTCACGTATTATATCCCCCTTCGGGGAAGTCATGGCAAGGGCCGGAAGACGACCAGCCACCCTTTCAGCTACGATCGATTTGAGCGTGGTGGAACGAGCCAGAGAACAGATGCCATGTTTACAGGAGCGGATGCCTGAAGCCTATGGCTGAAAAGATCTTTGAATGTGAAGCGCTAAAAGAGAAGGTCCAGACCCTGAAAAGGGCAGGCAAGAAAATTGTTTTCACCAATGGCTGCTTTGAGCTTCTTCACACAGGCCATGTTCGGTATTTAGAGGCGGCCAGGGCAGAGGGGGATATCCTTGTGGTGGGCCTTAATTCTGATCGTTCCGTTCGCCAGATCAAAGGGCCGAGGCGCCCGGTTGTGCCTGAGAATGAGCGTGGCGAGGTCCTGGCAGCCCTGGCGTGCGTGGATTTCGTGACACTCTTTGACGAGCCAAACCCTGCGGCGTTGATCCGTTGCCTGATGCCCGATGTCCTGGTCAAAGGGGCGGACTGGGAAGAGGATGCCATTGTCGGAAAAGATGTTGTAGAGGCAAGGGGTGGGCGCGTGGTTCGGATCCCGTTGACACAGGGTGCATCTACTACCAGAATCATCGAGAAGATCTTAGCCAATTATGGCGGGAAAGAACGTTGTTAACCCCTTAGTTGCGAAAAAGGTGTTTTTCACTTTTTGAAAAGACTCAAGCTGTGCGGTTATGCGACAGATTACGCAACACCCGAAAAACAAAAGAATTATCACGAAAGCACGTACTGTTCTCAAGGCGAACGCCGCAAAAATTGAAAACACGAAAAAATGTCAGTAACTGAGATGGTTTCATGGGTATGTGATAGCTGTACGTGTCAGAAAACAGGGAAGCATCCCCGGTAACTTGATTCTTGTGTCTTGTTTCGTGTTTTCGTACCTTCGTGTTTTCGTGATTCGTTTTTGCCGTGTTCTGTTCCAGCTCTGTGGGTGGGGTCACTTTTTGAACAGGTAGAAAAGGAGTGTTAGAATAATGCTTATGATAATGCATGTGCCGATGGGAAAGTAGAATCGGAAGTTGTTTTTCTCGATCAGGATGTCGCCGGGCAGCTTGCCAAGCCATGGGACCTTCGGCATGAACACGAATAATAGGCCGATGCCAGCTATGACAAGACCCATGATAATGAGAACTTTTCCGAGGCTAAACAATGGATTCATGGTTCAGATACCAGCCGTCACGGATCATCTGACACACAAAGAATATGAAGATTTGCTGGCCGTGTCAAGCCATTAGAACCTTTAAAAAATAATCACGCCTTTTCTGAAGGCCTCCGGCCCGTGGGGCTTACGCCCCGGAGGGCGAACGCCGCAAAACACGAAAGCACGAAGTCGATGTAAAAGCGAAGTACTTATCGGCGACTTACTGCTTAAGCCTGGGAACTTAATGACATACTTGTATGATTTTGGCGATCAGTGGGAATTTGACGTGAAATTAGAACGTATCGATCCGGTAAATCGCAAAATCAAGAAACCTGTGATCCTTGAAACCCATGGTGAGGCGCCGGACCAGTACCCGATGTCAGACGAAGAGTGGGACGAAGAATGGGATGAAGAGTAGGATGAAGAGGGGGCTATGCAGAAAGAATACGACCCTGAATTTGTAGAATCGAGGTGGCAGGAAATCTGGCAAGACAAACGCTTGTTCAGGGTGGAAGAAGACCCAACCAGGAAGAAGTATTACTTGCTGGAGATGTTTCCTTATCCCTCGGGTAACATCCACATGGGACACGTACGCAACTACACCATTGGAGACGTCGTGGCCCGGTACAAACGCATGCGGGGATATAATGTCCTTCACCCTATGGGGTGGGATGCCTTTGGGATGCCAGCGGAAAATGCGGCCATCGCCCACAACGTACACCCGGCCAAATGGACATATCAAAACATTGACACCATGCGCATGCAGCTCAAGCGCCTTGGGTTTAGCTATGACTGGGACCGGGAACTGGCTACATGCAAGTCCGAATACTACCGTTGGGAACAGTGGCTCTTTGTCAAGATGTTCGAAAAGGGAATGGTATACAGGAAAAAGGCTTCTGTAAACTGGTGCGAAAGCTGCCAGACGGTGCTGGCTAACGAACAGGTGGAGGCGGGGTTGTGCTGGCGCTGCGGCGAGGTGGTGGTCCAAAGGGAGCTGAACCAATGGTTTTTCCGTATCACCGATTATGCCGATGATTTACTGGAGTACTGTGACCGCCTCCCGGGATGGCCCGAAAAAGTGGTGACTATGCAAAGGAACTGGATCGGAAAGAGCCTGGGCGCCGAGATCTATTTCCCCCTGGAAAATGACGACGGCCATATCCCGGTGTTCACGACACGCCAGGACACGGTGTTTGGCGCCACTTTTATGTGCATGGCTCCCGAACACCCGCTGGTTCCCAAGCTTTCAGCAGGAACCGAGCAGCAAGCCGAGGTGCGGACCTTTGTTGAGCGTATGCGCGGCCAGGACAAAGCCGAGCGCACATCCGATGACTATGAAAAGGAGGGCGTCTTTGTCGGGTCCTATTGCATAAATCCTTTTACCAAGCGGCGGATGCCTATCTTTACAGCCAACTTTGCGCTCATGGAATATGGTACCGGCGCGGTCATGGCAGTACCAGCCCATGACCAGCGAGATTTTGAGTTTGCCCGAAAATACGGCTTGGAGATTGTTGTCGTGATTAAGCCTGAAGGCGAAACATTTGACCCGGAGACCATGACCGAGGCGTATGTAGATGAAGGAATAATGGTTCGATCCGGGCCCTTTGACGGGTTGGAAAATGTGAAGGCCCTTCAGCTCATCGCAGACTATCTGGAAGAGAAAAAAATCGGGAAAAGAGCTGTTAACTTCAGGCTCAGGGACTGGGGGATTTCACGTCAAAGATATTGGGGTGCCCCCATCCCTGTGGTCTATTGCGAAAAATGCGGGGTGGTTCCGGTTCCGAAAGAACAACTGCCAGTGGTACTGCCTGAGGGCGCCAAGATGCCGGAAGGGGGTAAATCCCCTTTGCCGGAACTTGAAAGCTTTGTGAAGACAACGTGTCCCGGGTGCGGCCATCCTGATGCACGGCGAGAGACCGACACAATGGATACCTTTGTGGAGTCTTCATGGTATTTTGAGCGTTATTGCAGCCCCCATCATACTCAGGGGATGTTTGACCAAAAAGCTGTGGCGTACTGGATGCCTGTGGACCAGTATATAGGCGGTATTGAACATGCCATCCTCCATCTCCTGTATTCCCGGTATTTTACGCGCGTCCTCAAGGACTTTGAGCTTGTCAATTACAAAGAGCCCTTTACACGCTTATTGACTCAGGGGATGGTCTGCAAGGAGACCCTTAAATGTGCAAACCATGGCTTCTTGTTGCCTGAAGAAGTTGTGGAGAAGGACCAGAGCCGAACCTGCAAGCATTGCAGAAATCAGGTTGAGGTTGGACGAATCGAAAAGATGTCCAAGTCAAAAAAAAACGTGGTCGATCCCAATGCCCTCATAGAAAAATACGGGGCAGATACCCTCAGGCTTTTTTGCCTTTTTGCAGCGCCGCCGGAGAGGGACCTGGATTGGAGCGATCAGGGGGTTGAAGGCGCTTATCGCTTTCTCAAGAGGGTATGGCGGCTCGTGGCAGACCATGTGGCCCATATCCAGAACGTAAAGCCGTTTGATGGAGGCGAAGAGCTTGCCGGCGACCTGAGAACCCTTTACAGAAAAACGCATCAGACTATCAAGCGTGTGACACATGACATCGACGCAAGATTTCACTTCAACACGGCAATCAGCGCCGTTATGGAACTTGTGAATACCGTACAGGCTGTCAGGGAAGGTGTGCTTTCGACGCCACGGGGCGCTTCTGTCTTGAGGTTAGCCCTGGAAACTGTCACCGTCCTGTCGTCGCCTATTGTGCCGCATTTGGCTGAGGAATTGTGGGAGGCGATGGGCAACGCCGGAAGTGTGCTTGAGGTCGCCTGGCCCGCATATCGCGAGGAGGCTATTGCCGAGGACGAGATCCTGATTGTTGTGCAGGTTAACGGCAAGGTGCGGAGCAGGTTTAATATTGCTGCTGATGCGGATGAAGACGTCATAAGAACGACCGCGCTGGCCGATGACAGGATTGTGGCGCGTATTGCAGGACAGCCGGTGAAGAAGGTTATCGTGGTACAAAAGAAGCTGGTGAATATTGTGGTGTAGGCAGTGAACAGTGGTCAGTGGTCAGTGAACAGTGATCAGTGAACAGTGGTCAGTGACTAATAACCAATAACGAATAACGAATAACAACGGACACTGACAGATTTATGGAAAAACCAAATGCTCATCTAAAACAACTGGCCAGGGCAATAGCGGCCCTCGTTGTCCTGGTGGCCCTGGCCGCCTGCGGATATCAATTCAAGGGAATGGGCCTGACGCCGCCCGCGGGTGTGCATACGATTGCGATTACTGTACTTGAGAACAGAACTTCGGAATCAGGGATTGAAACGGTCTTTACAAACGATTTGTCTTATGAGTTTGTCCGGAGCAAGATCCTGCGTGTGGTGGACAAGAACACGGCTGATGCGGTTTTAAGCGGCGTTGTAGAATCCATGTCTGTGCATACCGTATCTCATACGGCCAGCTACGATTCTGCTGAACGCAGTGTGAGGATCACTCTAAACTTGACCCTCATCGGCCGGAACGGCAGGATATTATGGTCAGATAACGCCCTTTGGGACCGAGAAGCCTTTGAAGTTTCCGGGGATAAACTGATCACCGAAAAGAATAGAAGGACGGCCATAGAAGCCATATCCATGCGATTGGCCGAAAAAGTCCATAACCGAATCCTTCAAGATTTCTAAGGTTCGTTGAGTTGATTAAGTGGTGAGGCCGTTGACCTGTCTGGTCAGGTGGGATATCTTTCTGGAAGCTGTGTTGCGGTGGATGGCGCCTTTTTGAGCTGCCCTATCGATCACAGGTATGGCTGCAGCCAGGGCGTTTTGCGCCGCTTCTGGAGATGTTTCATTGATAGCGGCCCTGACGTGTTTAATGACCTTCTTCACCCGCGTTCGCCTTGATTTGTTGCGAAGATTTCTGACCTCGTTTTGCCTGGCCCTCTTGACGGCCGATTTATGAGTTGCCAAAACCGTTTGCTCCTTTCCGACTTGATTTAGAAATAAAAACTATTTGCTCTTGAAATATTTGTCAAGTATTATTTGTATGTCTGAAACCGCACGTATGACAAAGGCCGCCGGCACTGTGGGGGTGGCCACTCTGTTGAGCCGTATCCTGGGGTTTGTTCGCGATGTGATCGTTGCCTGGCTCTTCGGGGCAGGCATGGCTGCTGATGCATTTTTTGTTGCATTCAGAATTCCGAACCTTCTGCGCAGGCTCTTTGCAGAGGGTTCCCTCACAATCTCCTTTATCCCGGTCTTTACCCAATATCTTTCCAGGAATGGTAGGAAAGAGGCCTTCGCGTTGGCCCGATCTGCGAGCTGGGTCCTTTCCGTTGTGCTGGCTGTAGTCGCCGTGGTCGGGATTCTACTTTCTTCGCTCATTGTCAAGGTCATTGCCCCTGGTTTTTTCTCCTCGCCGGAAAAATTTGATTTAACAGTCCTCCTGACCCAAATCATGTTCCCGTACATATTTTTCATTGGCCTGGTTGCCCTGTCCATGGGCATTTTGAATGCCTTGGGGCATTTCGCAGCGCCTGCGTTCGCGCCGGTGCTACTTAATCTTGCTATGATCAGCGCTGTACTGCTTCTTTCGCCTCACCTGGAAAAACCAGCGGTTGGTCTTGCCATCGGTGTGGTCGTGGGGGGGGTCTTGCAGTTGGGCCTTCAAATTCCCTTTATGATGCGTAGGGGCTTTCGCCTGGAGGCCCGTGGCCCCTTATTTCACCCAGGTATCAAGCGGATTGCACTTTTGATGACACCGGGCTTGTTGGGGGCCGCAGTGTACCAGATCAACATCTTTGTTGGGACCCTACTTGCCTCCCTGCTTCCTGAGGGTAGTGTTTCGTATCTTTATTATGCTGACAGGTTAGTTCAATTCCCTCTCGGGATATTTGGTATTGCCCTGGCAACAGCAGTCTTGCCAAGTCTCTCGAGACAAGCAGCCGGAAATGATATGGACGGGTTGCGGAGTTCCTTTTCATACGCTCTGAAATTGGTCTTTTTTATCACTATACCTGCTATGACAGGATTGATTGTCCTGAAGGAACCGATTGTGCGAGTACTCTTTCAAAGAGGAGCCTTCGATGTGGCAACAACGCACTTCACTGCTGAGGCCCTTTTCTATTATGCCTTAGGGCTTTGGGCCTTTTCGGGAGTGCGCATCGTAGTGTCGGCATTTTACGCACTTCAGGATACGAAGACCCCTGTCAAGATGGCGGTTATTTCACTTCTGGTGAACGTTTTTTTCAGTCTCCTGCTTATGGGGCCCATGAGGCACAGCGGACTCGCCCTTGCGACCTCTCTGGCTGCTGTGGTGAACTTCATGCTTTTGATCCAGGCTTTGAGGAAACGCCTGGGTCGGATTGGCGCTCATGATATACTTGGCTCTGTATTTAGATCCACTGCGGCTGCGGCTCTGATGGGAGGCGTCATCGGTGGAGTAGCCTGGTGGGGAGTGCCAAAATACGCTGGCAGCGCCTGGCATCTTGTGATATGGGTGTTGGCAAGTATTGTGGTAGGTTCGCTCCTTTACGCTGCATGCGCTTTTATTTTTAAGAGCCGCGAACTGGTGGCTGTGGTTGATATGGTGAGAGCGAATCTTCGGAAGAGACGCAGCTTGGGAGCATAGGACAATACTCCATCACTCCAGTACTCCAATTGCTTGCAGAGCGAAGCGGAGCTAAGTTTAGTTCATATGACGACCATGCAAAAAATAGTTTTCGTGACGGGTATCGTGTTGCTTTTTTCCTTTCTTTTTGTGATTGGCTTGGGTGACCGTGGTGCAGTTGATCTCTACCAACTCCATCTCAGAAAGGTTGGTTTGGGCAAGTCAAACCTCGATCTGGAGAACAAAAATAGAGCCCTTCGGCACATCATCGAGCGGTTAAAAAATGACCGGGAATTCGTAGAATATATTGCAAGGACAGAACTTGGGATGGTGCGCGAGGACGAGGTGGTTGTTATCCATCCAAGAAGAAAACAACGAAGGAATTAAAGTGATCGGTTCAGGGTTCAAGGTTCAAAGGTTATAATATATGTAACCGTTCACAGGGGCCGACATGCCCTCTGTCATTGC
>JAGMBW010000025.1 GCA_023129535.1 Desulfobacterales bacterium | reverse complement strand
AAAATGGGTTGCAATTAATCGAATGAGGTTTTGTTACTTTGTTACCAGCGTCCCCACTTCCCCGCCTGTTTGATTTACACCTAAATACCGTGCAACCCAAATCTAAAATCGTATAGATTATTGGCTCTGCCGAAGTTCATCCGCCCATTTGCGGATTTGATCCAGGTTCTCGGCCTCGATGAACCGTTCCCCCAGTTCTTCAAGTTGCTCGGTGGTCAGTCCGATAAAGATGGGCTGAACAGAATCAGAGCTTACCTGAAATCGTCTGCCAACTTGACGGGATAAAAGGCTTAATGCCTCCTTTTGCATCCCCTTTTGCATTCCCTTTTCCATCCCCTTTTCCATTCCCTTTTCCATTCCCTTTTCCATTCCTATTCTTTCCACACTGGAAACGTATTCCATGTTTTTTTCCTCCTCCATTTTATAAATTTCCTGCCACAAACCCTGTTCCAATTCTTTGGGCAGGGCCATGATCCAATCGATAAACTCAAAAAGCTGGATCACATCATGTTTTTCATAACCCAATCTGTAAAGCCTCTTGATCAAATAGAGCTTCCAGTGGTAGCGTTTCTCATTGTCGCCTGCGGTCTCCACGGCTTTGAGATGGGCCATGACCACGGAGGCAAAGGGGTTTGTGGACTCTTCAAGTTCTTGCCATTTCTGCTTATATTCAAGTAGCTTAACCGAGGGAAACCAGAGGCCGGCCTTGCTGCCCCACAGTTCATAGCTGAAATGATCTGGCCGCCAGGTGGGATTCTCATCGGCCAGAATGGCCAGGCTGGCCACCTTCCGGTCAAAGCGGTTAAATATGCGGTAGTTGTACGTGTACATCCGCTTGGGAAAGTCTATGTCAGGCTGTCCCTGCACCTCGATATGTACAAGCACCCACTCCTCATGACCGTTTTTCCTGTAAAGCCGCACCAGCTTGTCGACGTATCTGCGACCGAGAGCCGCTTCCCTGGCCACCTGTTGGAGTTCCTTGTCAAGAAAAACATGCTCCCGGCTCCAGTCCAGATCGGCTGCCATCTGTGGAAAAAAGAAGTCGATAAACTCCTTAAAGTACACCTCCAGGGCCTTTTTCCAGGGACTGTCATAGTCTGTCCTGTCAGGTGCTGTGACAGGATCGTCTTGTTCTCTGCTCATGTTACCAGCTCCAATGTATGGGAATTTTCTTTTTGGGCACAGATTATCAGGATTTTAGCCTGAGGTCAATACGTGCAAATTTATAGGTGATCAGATCAGGAAAAAAGAATGGAGTTGAAGCTTTATCAGAGGGATCTCGCTGAGATTCTGGGTGTGGACCCTGGTAAATAGAGTTCCCTCCCTCCCTCCTTGCCTGCCCGCGATTGTCTGATTGTGATTGCCCCAAAATGGCGCGTAGCCATGGCAATGGCGGGCAGGCATGAGCGAGCTCGGGCTCGCGACCCGCCTGCCATCGCCACGTACGGCATACAGCTTTACATGCTATCATTTCTGGCAATGACGGGCAGGTGGCGGGCAGGTCGAGAAATCTAACAGAGTGGACACGCAGAGAATAACCAACTGGGAGACCGGAAGAACTCGGCCAATAAGGAAGTATCTGCCGCGGATAAGGGGTTTTTGCAGAGTTCAATCTCGGATAGAGCAGCGTACTCCATTTTTTTGGGTTGATACAAATCAACAAGTTGACAAAACCTGTGATAACCGTTAGATATCTGCACTAAAATGATTTGATTGATCGGTATCGATACTGGCAAGCTATAGGCACACCGTGAGACATCGGCCAAAGCCTCCCGTGCGAAAGGAGAGTTAGCGCAATGAAAGCATACTTTCTTCATTGGGACGAGGAATTGATTAACCCCAACCGAATATGGCTCCCCAGGCTCGCCCAATACGACGCTTCATATCTCGCCTTCCTCCTTCAATTTTACTCACTCTTTTTCGACGAAATCTACGTTCCTGCGAATTTTATGACAGACAACAACGAAATTCTGAAGATACTCCACGCACTGGATATCGAGAACCCAAACAGCGCCATATGTTCAACCGCGCACCCTCTGAAGATTATCTGGGACACGGTTCGTTTCCCTTCAGAGGGCTTTGCCTTTAAAGAGCTTCTGTGGACTTCTCACAAAAAAAAGAGCGACGTAAGCTACCGAAACCCTCATCACATCGAAGAGGCAATGGAGCTTTGCGACCTTATCCTCTCAAACAAAGTCGTGCCGCTTGCGGTAGAGCCGAAGTATGAACGCGAGGACAGCGTCAAATACTTGAAAAAGAATGTGTTCAACGAGAACCAAAACAAAAGCGAGGAGGTGCAGGATAGGGGCAAGGAACTTCTGCAGTGTCTGAAGGATATTGAAAGACTTGGTTCGGACATTCCCGGATACGGAAGGAACATCTACTACAAGATATTCGGGCTCAGCCGTCCCGACCCTATACCCTCCCACCTCGCTCTCGCTAAGCGTTTTAGATCAGTGACTGAAAAACTCACCACAGATGAGAAGATTGCCTTTATTAGGTCCGTCGACTACGTCTCAAATATCCTCAAAGCGGTCGTCACAAAGAAAGCCATGGGTTCCCCGGAAGAAGAGGAGTGGGCAATACTGATACCGAACGAATTACTCCGTTTCGTCAGATACCCATCACAAGACCAGGCAGTAGGCGATGCCAATTGTGTAGTGAAGGCAAGCGAATTAGCCACTAGGAGGCTGTCCGAGAATAGAAGTTGCGAGATTTTGACCACATTATGTTGTGGCAATCCGAGAGGAACTACACTATATATTGTATGAGAAAAAGGGAATCTCGTATTCTCGGACAGGCTCCTAGGGTGTTGGACGTTCGCTCGGTCCAAGGAATGAAGCCCAAAGAGTTGGATGAGCTGCACACGAGTGATGAATATATGAAGTTCAAGGACGCCTTAACAGTGGTCTTGGCTTTCAAACCCGAGGAGGATTTGCCTGATAAACTCGTTGCCAAGTTGCAGGGCACTTTTGATCGTTATACAAAGAAGATCTGCTGGGTTCTCTGTCCGGAACATGTGGCGGCTGATTTCGCTTTGCGCATAGCATTGAAGGTTTGCAGGGCACCTGGTTTCATATACGGTTTTGCCGGTTGGGTCCTCGGTGAGGCACCCGGGGCGTTTGTCCTCCAGGGCGCGCAACTAGTAGCCAAGTCGATAGCGGCCGAAATGATCGAGGATAAATGGTTTGGCCGGGACTTGTGGCACCCCCAGACTTGGGCATCAACAACCGATGAGAGGGTCCGTCTTGTTTCCAGCTGAACACCGAATAGTACCGACCTTCTCGGCCTGCAATGAACTCGTTAGTCTGGCATCATCGATACCTGCTATACATCTGTACTGCAACATTCCCACGAAACTCTTGTGATTTCATTATGATATCTGTAGTCTTAACTGCGTGTTAGCGATCCGTATCATGGAACCTTCAATGGGGCGGATTTCCGGACTTTAGAAATGAAGATGTACTTTCGCTCTTGATTCTTTCAATGGTCTCCCGGTCTGCCTTGAATGGTATCTTTGGTGCTGATGGAGAATCCAACTTATGGCTCTCAAAGAAAGGGGTGCCTTTAAGCTTTAGATTGTATGCAACCACCATTAAGGACTCAAGGTTAACAACATCTTCAATGTTGTAGGCAAGCAACGTCTCCAAAGCCCTTCTGTTTCCGTTCCTCTGATAATCGTTCCAAAGCAATACCGCGAAAAAGCCGTCAATATCTCTCAGGTCACCCCGGTCGATTCCAAGTTGTCTTTCACATCGTTTTAGCCCGCCTTTGTAGCCAAGACTCGCAAGAACATATCGCAAATCAATGTGAGCGTGAGCCGTGCTGAATCCGAAATACTCTTCTATAAAGGGTACGTCAAAGCCTTTCCCGTTATAGCTGACTATAACCTTATATCTGACAATATCATCTTTGAAGTCATCGAGGTTTTGGCCGTTCACATAATGAGATATAGACCGGCCGTCATAAAGGGCAATGGTGGTTATAGTATCGTGGTATTTGCTTAACCCTGTGGTTTCAATATCGAGATAAACCGTTGAATGCCGGAATTCAGGGAAAAACCTCCAGTGAAGGCTTGTTGGTAACAGCTTCTGAAAATAGACTGGATCGTTGTGGGCAACATGGTGTCTTGATTCTTGAATATGTCGTCTGAGGATCTCGATCTTTTCTCGTGACAGGTTGATTCTGTGAGGCTCCTCAAGTCCATTCCAATCGCGAATTCCTGAAGACCATAGTTCTACCTCAGTCTTGGCAGCGATTCCGCGTATATGGTGAAATGTGTTTATTAACATGAAGCCACTGCGATTGATTCCTGCCGCCTTAAGCCTTCTCAACGGTCAGACATTTTCATAGAAACCTTTCGGTTGTAAATCCCTGGACGCAATCCCTCTGTCAAGGACAAGATAACGTCTTATATCAAAACAGAGATCACATTTTGACATGTAGCCGTCAGAGGGCTTGAAGTCGTATCTGCTTGAAACGTACTCAAATAGACCCGTAATGCCCTTCTCAAACAAAATATGAAGAAATGGATATTTTTCTGGAAAAATCAGATTCCCAAGGTCATCATAATGAATGGCAAGGCCCGAACACAGGCCGGGAATATAGTTCCCAAACAGGTCAAAGTGAAAGTGGCTCACATCGAGCAGTTCGAGACATCCGGCCTTGTTAGAAGAAAGAACCTGCTGGTAGGGTTTTACCCCGAACACATTCGCAAAGGTCTTTAGCGCTCTTCCACCAAAATGTATCCAGTACCGTGAGGGAAGTTTCTTAAGGTAGTCGCGGCCATATTTGTTTTCATATTCAGATATAGTATGGACACTCTTGTCGTCGAAGGTATCAATCTCAGCGTAGAAGTCTGATATCCATGGAAAAACGTTCATGCCCACCGCATTGCACGCCTCAATTACTCCTTTGACTTTATAAAACGGAATATGCTCGTTATGAAATGGGCTTATCGATATAAGGAGAGTGGAAAGGCCCCTCTTGCTGAGAGAGGATAGAACCTGGCAGGCTGACTCTTTATCTTTGTACCAGGAAGAATTCGTCTCTACGTATTCGATCCGCACACCCAAAGATAGAGTCGTTTCAATAACCATTTCCAATTCATCCGGTTTAAGGAATGGCTCTCCGCCGCCTATATGAATGGAGTTGCATCCGAGGCCCTTGACCTTGAGGATATTTTTCTCCGTTGTTTCTCTGTCAATGTATTTCTTTTCCCACCCGGGACTACAGGCGTACAAGCAGTGTCTACACCTGGAGGTGCAGTAATAGTTGGTTATCAAGCCGCCGGAATCCAAATGCTTAATTGCGAGCCTTCGGGTTGAGCTAGACATCAATCCAGACATAGTGCTTTTCCAGAAATTTTGCCTTTTGTGCCACCCGACAGTATTCTCTTATCAGCCAGCATCGTCATTCAGCTAAATCAAGCTTTCCAAGGGCTTCCTCAAAGGCTCGCAGTGCTTTTTCGCTCCGCAGCACAAAGCGGACCCGCTCAATCTCAGGGTGTTCCAGCAAAAACTTGGCCACCGTGCGCAGAGCCACTGGAGCTGCCTCTTTCAACGGATACCCATAGACTCCTGTGCTAATGGATGGAAAGGCGACCGAACGGATTCCTTTAGCTCGGGCAACCTCCATGCTCCTTTTATAGGCGCTTTCAAGCAACCGCTCTGTCCGCGGATTTGAACCTCGATAGACAGGCCCCACTGTATGAATAACGTATTTGGCCTTAAGCCTGTAGCCTCGGGTGATTACCGCATCCCCTGTTTCACAGCCCCCAAGTGTTCTACATTCGGCTAACAGCTCCGGGCCTGCTGCCCTGTGGATTGCCCCATCCACGCCCCCTCCGCCGAGAAGGCTGCGGTTGGCCGCGTTGACGATAGCCTCGGTATCCTGCTGAGTGACATCCCCCTGTACCAACTCCAGTACAGACGATCCGATCGTAAGTTCCATCGTGTTGCCCCCTATTGTTCTGTGGGCATAACCATTGTAAGGCCGACCAACTGAAAACAATATGCCAGTATACTTGTTGATGTTGGTTTCACAGTTTCAGGTTTGAGCCCTCGTTTTGGCCCTGAACCTCGACAAGCATGCTCTCGGCCTGCCTTTTGATGATTGACATTCTCATAATAGCAGATCACAGGGAAAATATCGATACCAGACAGTACACGAAGGGAGACGTCCGTAAATAAGTAAGTAACTCGATTAGGGAGTAGACTTATTTACTTATTTACGGACGTCCCGCTTATCCCTCCCATGATCTCTTCAAAACTATTTTTCATTGAGTCAATCCTTGCAAAGGGAAAGTAAAGTTTACTTCACAAATATGAGTAATACTGCTGAAGTTGCCGTTAATATGAGGCCATAAACGAATGTGGCTTCCGGGCTTACTTTATCCCATAGCAATCCTGCGACATATCCACCCGGAAGGGCCACCAACCCTATTGCCGTGTGAAATACTCCCAATGCAGTTCCCTTAAGGTGTTGTGGGGCCAGATCGACCACAAAGGCTCTCTGTGTACCGTCAATCATAGCGTAGAATATCCCGTAAAGGACAAACAACAATAGAATGCTGTAAAGACTTGAAGTGAATATCAGGCCAAAAGAGGTTATACCGAATATTAAATAGCCCCCTATTAAAATAGGTTTCCTCCCGATTCTATCTGATAACATCCCAAGAGGAACTGTACATATTGAATAAACAATATAAAATAAGACATAGAGAAGGATTGCCATATTGTCAGCCAATCCTATGTTTTTTGCCCTTAACAAGAGAAAGGCATATCCGAAATGCCCCAATGCAAATATCGAAGAAACCACGATGAAAACCTTTAGATTCACGGGTAATTCTCCAAGACTCAGTTTCACAGACACTTCTTTTCTTTTTTGCCTGGGGGGAGCATTTTTTTCCTTAATAAAGAAGATAATAAGGACTGAAACTATTCCGGGAATCAATGCAAACAAGAAGATATTTCTATACCCTAAAATCGGAAGAAGCAGGAAAGCAAGAAGCGCTCCTAAAGTCGAACCAATGCCATCCATGGCCCTGTGGAAGCCGTAAGCTTTACCCCGGACAGTTTCATCACAAGATTCAGCTACAAGTGCGTCCCTTGGAGCGGTTCTTAAACCTTTTCCGATTCTTTCTATTACCCTGAGAAAAAGAACGAAAGTCCAGATATTAGCCACGGCAAACAATGGTTTGGTTATGGACGACATACTATAGCCGAACAAAACAAAAGGCTTCCTTTTCCTGATCTTGTCCGACCAATAGCCTGATACGACTTTTAATAAGGAGGCGGTTGTTTCTGCAGCGCCTTCAACAATACCGACTGCGTAAGCGCCGCAACCCAAAACACTGGTTAAAAACAGAGGGATTAACGGAAAGACCATCTGGCTGCT
>JAGMBW010000024.1 GCA_023129535.1 Desulfobacterales bacterium | reverse complement strand
CCCAGGATGAATATATTTCTGGTAATACCCTCAATAATTTTTATTTCCTTGTTCTTAGACATTTTTCACAACATATTCTTCTCAGACATTCTAAACGTTTCAGAAATATCTTTCCAATGAATAATGTCATTGCGAGCGGAGCGAAGCAATCTCTAACCGTGCGAGAAAACAATGAGATTGCTTCGTTGCCCGCCTGCGGCGGACTCCTCGCAATGACAGAATAATGTAAAGCACTTAGTGAAACGCTCTGCAACTTCGGCCTGTCAGAAATTCATGCCCGCGTTCAGGAAAAACGTGAAGTCCGCGCCCGACTCAGAAGAACTAAAGATGTCTTCCAATCCACCCATCTGGATAAATATTCCGCTTTTCATGCGATAATTTAGGCCTATCAAAAGTTCGATTATCCTTCTGTCGAGCATATCAAGGCCGGTATCCTCAAACGGCCTGGTCATCCAATTAAATTGCGCCAGTGCGCAAAAGCGTGAAGTAAATCTATATTCGCCTCCAATCATAACGCTGTAAAATTCCCTTAGCGAAATCCCGGCATCATCAAAGGCATCACCGGGGAAGGTAACATCTGCGTTCAAATAAGCACTCATCTTGTTCATATCTTTCTGCAACAACAAGCCCAGTCCCCAGTCAACCTCTCCGCTGCCAAAGGCGCGGCCTTCGTCACCGGTTGGCAGCTTAATGGTCAGCCTTGTACTCAACCCTGGCAAGATATTTCCCTCATCCCACACCTTCCCCTTTGCCCTCAAAACAAGGTCGCCCATCCCTGTGCTATTCTTAGAACCCGATATGAAAACCTTGTCGTCTTTCTTAACAAAAAAGGTAAATTGGTTGGCCTCTTCATCTTCCCTAACCTTTCTGGGGTCTCCGAACATTTTTTCAACCTCCAGGATGGGCTTATCCATAAATCCGGAATAATAATGGGCTGCAGGAAGGGACAAACCAAGCTCTAAACGTGGCAGGACACCATATTTCATCTCAAGACATGCCCTAATCATTTCTGTGTCGACAGTTCCGGAGTAGTGCTCGGAGGTTTTGGAAGCAAGCGTATTGGTTACCGTTGAATTAACCTTTATGGAGGCATGTCCTGTGGGAAGCGTATCAGCCCTGTCTGGTACTGGCTGGAGAAAAAGGAGCTGGATAGGACTCTGATTTACGAGGGGAATGGGACCGGATCTCTCTTGCCACCTTTCCCACGAGTTTCCTGGAAATGCCACACTGGCGTACAACAAAATCAACAGCCCAATAGTGAAACGTATGCAAGACAGAAATCGCATCTGACCGAAATCACCTTTCCGCCTGGTCTCCTCGTTACCTAATCCCACTTCCTCCTGTCGTCAATTTTTTTGTAGTTCTCTGGAAGCGTTCCCCTCTCAATAAACTTCACCTTTCCGCGGACCCGCATGTTCTTTGGAATAGCCGCTTCAATGCGCTTAGCGAGCTTTTCCGTGGCCTCACAGCCCTCCTTGAGTTCCACGATAAAGGTCATCTGGTCTACATGGTCCTTACGGGTCACCCCCACCTGAAACCGATCGATTTCAGGGAACCTGGCCGCAACCTCATCAGTGCTGCCCGGATGGATAAACATCCCCTTGACCTTTCTGTGGCGAAGCCCCTAAATCAAACTGTTTCAGAACCCGTTCAAAGCCCGGAAGGGCGCGCCTTATCGTGTCATCATCTACACAAAACGCAATGCGGAAATAGCCGGGAGCCCCAAAGCCACTTCCGGGCACGGTAAGGATGAGTTCTTCCTGGAGCGCCTTCACAAAGGCGACGTCATCCCGAATGGGTGTTTTAGGGAAGAGGTAAAATGCGCCCTTTGGTTTTACGAATTCGTATCCACACTCAGAGAGGCCATCGCAAAGGAGGTCCCTCTTTTTCTGGTAGATCGTCGCATCCACAGACACGCCTTGCAAGGACTGAATGGCTCGCTGCATCAAGCCAGGGGCATTCACATATCCCAGGATGCGATTCGCAAGGGCCATCCCGGCTAAAAGCTCTTTCTTATATGTCGCTTTAGGGTTTACGGCCAAAAAACCGATCCGCTCCCCCGGAATGGAAAGGTCTTTTGAATAGGATGTAGCAATCAGGCTCTCAACATAGCACAAGAATATACTCGGTACCTTCACCCCGTCAAAGGTGATCTTTCGATAAGGTTCATCGGAGATAAGATAAAGGGTCCGGTTCAGGTTGCGGCCTTGTTCCCTCAAAAGAGCTCCCAACTGCGAAAGGCTGTCCTTAGAGTAAATTTGACCCGAAGGGTTGTTTGGAGAATTGATCAAAATAGCCTTAGTCCTTGTTGTGACGGCAGCCTGGATCGCCTGAAGGTCGAGGCTGAAATCCGACTTGGTACACACGGTCTTAAGGCTCCCACCGTGATTATCTACATAAAAACCGTATTCCACAAAATATGGGGCCGGCGTTATCACTTCATCCCCAGGATCTAAGATCGCCTTAAAGATCACATTCAGAGCGCCGGCAGCCCCACAGGTCATGATGACATCGTCTCCTGTGATGGCAACACCCTGCTCACTGGACAGAAACTCGGCCACAGCCTGGCGCACAGAAGCATACCCTATATTTGGCATGTAGGCATGGTGTCCGGCCCCTGCGGCCTTTATCACTTCGACCAGAATCTCCTTGAAGCGAGCAGGCGGTTCAAGGTTTGGGTTTCCAAGGCTGAAGTCAAAGACATTCTTAGCCCCATGTTTTGCCTTGAGCTGTGCGCCCTGCTCAAACATCTTCCGGATCCACGAGGACCGCTCAAGAAACGTCTGAATCTTGTTAGCTATTGTCATCGTATCCTCTGTCGATTGTCGATTGTTGATTGTTGATTGTCGATTGGTTCTCAATCATCAATCGTCAATCATAAATCATCAATCCAAGGATCATCAATCATCAATCGAAAGATTGCTCCTTTGAGCATAGAAATCCCTTTTGAACAGGGCGAATCGCCCCTGGCGGATCGCTTCTCGCGTCTCTTTCATAAAAGTCATAAAAAAGTGGATGTTATGGATGGTATTCAGGCGATAGGCAAGTAACTCCTTTGCCATGAAAAGATGACGCAGGTAGGCCCTTGAATAATGCCTGCAGGTATAGCAAGGGCATCCGGCTTCAACAGGCCCTTCATCCTCCCGATAGCACGCATTACAGATATTGAGGGTACCGGACCGGACAAAAAGCTGTCCATTTCTGGCATTTCGTGTCGGGATCACGCAGTCAAACATATCGGCCCCAAGGGAGACCAACTCCAACAGGTCCTCGGGATGCCCTACACCCATGACATATTTTGGCAACGAGTCTGGAAGCAGGGAAAGTGTAAAACCTGCTATACTCAGCATAAGTTCTTTTGGCTCCCCCACACTCAAGCCACCCAGGGCATATCCGTCAAAACCAATATTTGTCAGGGCTTCAACACCGTAAGCGCGGAGGTCCTCAAACATACTGCCCTGAACAATACCAAAAAGCGAACAATCTTGTACGCTGCGGCTCTCCTTGCAACGTCTTGCCCAGCCAATGCTCAGATCTAAAGACCTTTGGCTCTCAGTGTGGCTGGCCGGATAAGGTGTGCACTCATCTAAGCACATCATGATGTCTGAGCCCAGGATCTCCTGGATTTGCACGACCTTCTCCGGTGTCAAAAGGTGTCTTGAACCGTCAATATGGGACTGGAAGGCGACCCCGCGGTCAGAAATCTCCATGAATCTTGACAGGCTGAATACCTGATAACCGCCGCTGTCGGTCAAAATGGGTCTGTCCCAGTGCATAAACCGATGAAGCCCGCCAAGCCTGCCTATCACATCATGACCTGGCCGAAGGTAGAGATGATACGTGTTGGCCAATATCATTTGAACACGGAGTCCGCAAAGCTCCTCAGGCGTCAGGGCCTTTACTGTTGCCTGCGTCCCCACCGGGACAAACGCTGGCGTCTCGACGCAACCATGTAAGGTGCGTATTTTTCCAAGTCGAGCATGGTTTTCTTCTGACTTATGTATGATCTCAAACGAAAAGCTCATCTGTTTGGGCCGCATAGCGCATAGAGCATGGCGCATGGCGCATGGCGCATGGCGCATGGCGCATGGCGCATGGAGCATGGAGCATGGAGCATGGAGCAAAGGGAACAAAGGGTAGACGCTATGCTCTATGCGCTTTGCTCCTACCAGATCAACATAGCATCTCCATAGCTATAGAAACGGTATCTCCGGCGGATTGCCTCCTGGTAGGCATTCAGAATAAAGTCGCGGCCTGAGAATGCGGCAACCAGCATCAAAAGCGTGGTCTTGGGGAGGTGAAAATTCGTAATCAAGGCATCAATGACTCGAAACTTAAAACCGGAATAAATAAAAAGATTACACTCCCCAGACCCAGGCCTCACACGGCCGCACGGGTCCGAAGCAAACTCCAACACGCGCACCACAGTTGTGCCTACTGCAATGATCCGTCTTCCATCATCCCTGGCTTTGTTGATGGTCCTTGCAGCCCCTTGTGTAAGCTCATAGGCCTCTGGATGCATTCGATGTTTCCTGATATCTGTGACTCGCACCGGCAGAAAAGTCCCATACCCTACGTGCAGTGTGATTGGAAGGATCTCCACCCCCTTTTTTGCGAGTTTGTCGAGGAGTTCATCTGAAAAATGCAGCCCTGCCGTCGGGGCAGCTACAGCCCCCTTTTTTTCCGCATATACGGTCTGGTAACACGCTCGATCGTCACAGGGAGGAGGATTTGTCTCATTCCTCTTAATATAGGGCGGCAGCGGAATCTGGCCGATCCTGTTTAGCACGGTGGCAAAGTCTCCCTTGAACTGGAATTCCAGCGTGTAGAGGCCGTCAGCCCCACCCAGGACAATGGCCTGGAGACCACCTCCATTAAAGTGGAACCTCGATCCGATGCGTGGACGCTTGGATGTCTTGACCAGACACTCACAGGTCAAGTTTTCCCTACCCTGGGGCCCCCTATCTTCCCCAGCATAGCTAAGAAGCAGAACCTCTACCCTTCCTCCGGTCTCCTTCGACCCCATCAAACGGGCCGGAACCACAGATGTATTGTTGACAACCAAGAGGTCTCCAGGGGAAAGGAGCCTGGCAATGTCCGCAAAATGGCAGTGGGACACCCTCTCCCCTTTCCTTTCCAGAACCATCAGCCGGGATTTATCCCGGGGAGATGCAGGCATCTGGGCGATAAGGTCCTGAGGGAGCGTATAGTCGTAATCGTTTAGAGAATACATGTTTCTATTCCGAATTCGTCAATCGCTTCTGGCTGATGCCTGATCCCTGATGCCCGATGCCTGATATTCTATATTTGATCATGGAGTCTTGTGGCCCTTTTCAACGGAATGGATGAATCTTGATGTATCTCCAAATCTTTGCAGTGCCGTTACGCATATTTGCTTCGTATCCATCTGGCATCCGGTATCCGGCATCTGTGTCACGACTCACGACCTTCCTAAGTAGACCAGACAAAGTCCGGCAGACATAAGGAGGAATCCAATGACCCTGAGAGTTGAGTCGGGCAGTTCAACAAGCTTTTGGACCCAAGCCTTTATCTTGGAAGGTGCGGCAAAATAAGGCAGGCCCTCCACGATCATCACCATACCCAGCACACACAAAAAGAATCGCATCATTCTCCCCGCCTGATAACCATCCTGGGACAACAAACAACGGACATTACCAATTTTTTGCGAGCTTATATAGTTTTTAAGATAAAGTTTTGGGGGTATGGCACCCCCTTGCCTTTGCGTTCTTTGTTGCTATCAACCACGGGCGCAAGGCTCAGGGCACAAGGTCTTCTGTCTTAAGCCTTGTGCCTGTTAGCTTAATGTGCCATGTTTGATTTCGCTTAGGCTGGTTTTCAATCCCAAAATGTTTTTCTTAAGGTGTATAGTATCTGTCAATCCCCTTTGTCAAAGGAAAACCAGGCCACCGCGGTTTGCCTTTTCAGGCGTTGTCCGGTAAAGGAATTGCTAAAGGAATTTCTGATATGAATTACGAAGCGATTATCGGCCTTGAGGTCCATGCTCAACTGTTAACCAGGACTAAGATCTTTTGCAGTTGCTCCACTGAGTTTGGTGCACCGCCGAACACACACACCTGCCCCGTGTGCCTCGGTATGCCCGGGGTGCTGCCAGCGCTGAACCGAAAGGTCGTGGATTACACCCTCCGCATGGCCCTGGCGACAAACTGCACCATTGCACGCGAATGTCGCTTTGCCCGCAAGAACTACTTCTACCCTGATCTTCCCAAGGGCTACCAGATATCCCAGTATGAACTCCCCATTGCAGAACATGGCCATATTTTCATCGCCGTCAACGGCAAGAAAAACCGCATCGGCATCACCCGGATTCACATGGAAGAGGATGCCGGAAAGCTCATTCATATTCCCTATCGACCGGTCAGTCTGGTCGATTTCAACCGGGCAGGTGTCCCCTTGATCGAGATTGTCAGCGAGCCAGACATACGCACTACGGAAGAGGCCGGGGCCTACCTCAGACACCTGCGCGCCATTCTCCGATATCTCGAAATATGCGATGGGAATATGGAAGAAGGGAGTTTCAGGTGTGATGCCAATGTCTCTCTTCGTCCCGTGGGCGCAGACACCTTTGGAACGCGCACAGAGCTCAAAAACATGAACTCCTTTAAGCACGTGGAAAATGCATTAGCCCATGAGATACGCCGGCAACAAGCAGTGATCGAGGATGGAGGTGAGGTGCTCCAGGAGACACGTCTCTGGGACCCGGACAAGGGGGTGACCGTTCCCATGCGTGGCAAGGAGGAGGCCCATGACTACCGTTATTTTCCCGATCCGGATTTACTGCCCCTGGTCATTGATGACGAGTGGATTGAGGAGATTCGCAGCACCCTTCCGGAACTGCCTGACGACAAAAGGCAACGCTTTATCGAGACCTATGGTATCCCGCCCTACGACGCGCAGCTCCTGACGGGTTCTCGTGCCCTGGCAGATTATTTTGAGGCCTGCGTAAGAGATTTCCCGGAACCAAAGACCGTGAGCAACTGGATCATGGGGGGGATTTTAGCCATGTTGAAGGCAGAAAACAAAACCATTCAGCAATCCCCTGTCTCTACCGAGCGTCTGGCCGAACTGTTGCGCTTGATCGATTCCGGGGTCATCAGTGGCAAGATCGCCAAGATCGTATTTGATGAAATGGTATCCAGCGGTAAACCGCCGGAGACGATCGTCCAGGAAAAAGGCCTTGTCCAGATCACAGATACCGATGCCATTGCCGAGGTCGTCAAGCAGGTGCTAACTGACCACGCAAAGGAGGTTTCAGATTACAAGGCTGGCAAGATGAAGTTGCTTGGCTTCTTTGTGGGCCAGGTGATGAAGGCCACGCGGGGCAAGGCCAATCCCAAATTGGTAAATGAGATCCTGAAAAAGATGATACCTGATACCTGATACCTGATACCGGATGCCTGATACCTGATGCCTGATACCGGATGCCGGATGCCGGATGCCGG
>JAGMBW010000230.1 GCA_023129535.1 Desulfobacterales bacterium | reverse complement strand
TGAACAACTCACCGCTTTTAGGCAGGAACTCAATCGGCGCTCCGTGCAGTTAGAAGTAGTTCAAGACAGGCTTCAAAAGGAGCTTGAAACTCTGAAATCATTGGACGTGCCGGAAGAAACAAAAGCAGCCCGCCGTAAGCTTTCGGCTCGTGCTGCCAATGAAATGAATCTTTCAGAGTCCGAAACACGTCGTTTGATAGACCAGCAGTTGAGTGCTGCCGGCTGGCACGCGGACACAAAGAACCTGCGCTACGCAAAAGGAGCCCGCCCGGAAAAGGGGACATACAAAGCCATCGCTGAATGGCCTACGGCTTCGGGACCGGCAGATTATGCGCTGTTTGTAGGAATGAATCTGGTGGGTGTTGTTGAGGCCAAGAAAAAGGCAAGGGATGTGGTATCAGATTTACGGCAGGCCAAGCGTTATGCCAGGGATGTTGAGATCAAAGGGGAAGAGCGTTTTATAGGCGGCCCCTGGGGAGAATATAAGGTGCCGTTGCTTTTTGTCACTAATGGACGGCCGTATCTGAAACAATTGGAACAGAAGTCCGGGATATGGTTTCTCGATGGACGACGGCCTATCAATCATCCGAGGCCATTGCACGCCTGGTACTCCCCGCAGGGGGCTATAGAGCTTTTGCAACAGGACCAGGATAAGGCGGAGTCTGAACTCAAGAAAGAGCCTTTTGATTACCTCGGATTGCGGGACTATCAGATCCGTGCTGTCAAGAAAATAGAAGAGTCACTTGAAGAAGGGAAACGGGCCATGCTGCTTGCCATGGCAACCGGAACAGGAAAGACCCTTACGGCCATTGGCCTTCTCTACCGGCTGATCAAAACCAGTCGATTTCGTCATGTTTTGTTTTTAGTGGACCGCAATGCCCTTGGCTTGCAGGCAGAAGATAAATTCAAGGAAACCCGGCTTGAAGACCTTCAGACCTTTGACCAGATCTTTGATCTGAAAGGCGTTAAGACAACCGGACCTGAAGAGACCACACGGGTTCATATCTCCACGGTACAGGGGATGATCCGTCGCATTATGTTCAATGTTAATGACGATGCGATCCCCACCGTGGATCAGTACGACTGTATTGTGGTGGATGAAGCCCACCGTGGTTATACACTCGACAAAGAATTAGGTGAAGTGGAGATTCTCTACCGTGACGAAAAGGACTATATCAGTAAATACCGCAGGGTGTTGGAATACTTTGACGCCGTAAAAATTGGGCTTACAGCGACTCCTGCCCCCCATACTATTGAGATATTTGGAAAACCCGTTTTCACCTATAGCTACCGGGAGGGTGTTATTGATGGTTGGCTTGTGGACCACGAACCACCCCATCAGATCGTGACTAAACTTAAAAAGGAGGGGATAACCTGGAAGAAAGGGGATACAGTTCCTGTTTATGACCCTGCTACCCAGCTAATCACCAATATTGAAGATATCCCGGATGATCTCACTTTGGAGATCGAGCACTTTAACAAATTGGTTATTACAGAGAATTTCAATCGGACGGTCGCTGAAGTATTAGTCCGGGAACTCGATCCGTATGGAGAAGAAAAAACCCTGATTTTTGCTACAACTGACGACCATGCCGACCTTGTGGTTAAGATTCTCAAGGAAGAGTTTGAAAAAGAAATGGGGGAAGTGGATGACGATGCTATTGAGAAAATAACCGGGTCTATCGACAAACCCATTGAAATGATCCTCAAGTTCAAGAACGAGAAATTCCCAACCATAGCGGTCACTGTGGACCTTTTGACCACCGGAATCGATGTACATGAAATCTGCAACCTTGTTTTTTTACGCCGGGTCCGTTCGCGCATTCTGTATGAACAGATGTTAGGAAGGGCAACACGGCTTTGTGATAGAATAAGAAAAGACCATTTCAATATCTTTGACGCCGTTGGGTTATATGAGGCTCTCGAACCGGTAACCAATATGAAGGCGGTGGCACCCGGCCCAACTGTTACCTTTCAACAATTGGTTAAGGAGCTTTCTTCCGTGGAATCCGAGGGTCAACAGAAGTGCATCATTGAACAATTGATCGCAAAACTGCAAAAAAAGGACCGGGTCATGGGAGGTGAGGAACGCGAGGAATTTGAAACCCTTTCAGGTGGTGAAACTCTTCAGCAATTGATTAAATCCATCAGAGGAAAGGATATCAAGCGAGTTAGTGGCATCATAAAAGGGAAGCAGAACCTTTTAGCCTTTTTAGACGAAAACCGTTATCAACCGCGTAAGCAATTCATCTCTCGCCACGAAGATGAGTTGTTCTCCCATAAGCGAGGCTATGGCAAGGGAGAGAAGCCTGAAGATTACCTCAATGAATTCCAGGCATTTATCATAAACAATATGAACAAAATTCCTGCATTGGCTATTATCTGCCAGCGACCCCGCAAGCTAACCCGACATGGGCTGAAAGAGTTGAAGATGGCTCTTGACCAGCAGGGCTACACAGAGCCAAACCTGCGGACCGCGTGGCGGGAATGGAAAAACGAGGATATTGCTGCCGATATCATTTCCTTCATCCGGCGACAGGCCCTGGGAGATCATCTTGTCAGTCATGAAGACCGGATCCGTAAGGCCATGAAAAAGGTGTATGGTCTTGAAAAGTGGACAAAGATACAAAGACAGTGGCTGGAACGTATTGAAAAGCAGTTGATTGCGGAAACGGTCTTTGAGCGGGAGGACTTTGACAAGGGCGCTTTCAAAGACCACGGCGGTTTCCACCGGCTGAACAAGATTTTCCAGGGAAATCTCAATACGGTTTTGGATGAAATCAATAATGCTCTTTATCCTGAAGAGAGGAAATACGCGTGAACACACAGGAAATTGTTCAAAAACTATGGAATCTCTGCGATGTGCTGAGAGATGACGGCATTACGTATCATCAATATGTGACCGAACTTACTTATATCCTTTTTCTTAAGATGGCCAAGGAGACAGGGGCTGAAAAGAATATCCCTGAAGGATACAGGTGGGACGATCTTTCAGGCAAAAAGGGGATTGAACTTAAGCGGTTTTACAAGAAACTCTTAAGCCACCTGGGTGAAGAAGGAAAGGGCAGAATCAAAGAGATTTACGCCAATGCCGGGACCAATATTGATGAACCCAAAAACTTGGAGAAAATCATCCGTTCCATTGACGGCCTGGACTGGTATAGCGCAAAGCATGAAGGCCTTGGCGACCTTTACGAAGGTCTTTTAGA
>JAGMBW010000023.1 GCA_023129535.1 Desulfobacterales bacterium | reverse complement strand
CGGTTGAAGAGCCCTAACTGGCTGTTAGCAAAAGGATATTGAAGCGCATAGTGCATAGAGCAGAGCGCATAGAGCAACCCCAAAAACCCTGGGGATAATTTTTTACGCTATGCGCTATGCGCTATGCACTATGAAGGATATCAGTAGACTATAACCTTTGAACCTTGAACCTCTGAACCCGTGAACGCTTACCTTTGTCATAAGGAGGTCAGCCATGGATTGCATCTTTTGTAAAATCGTTAGCGGTGAGATTCCCTCGGTGAAGGTTTATGAGGATGACAGGGTGCTTGCCTTTATGGATATCAACCCCCTCAACCACGGCCATCTTCTGATTATCCCGAAGGCTCATGCGGCTACCATCGACGAGATTACCGAAGCCGATTTCTTAGCAGTTATGTCTGCCACGCACAAACTTGCAGCCGCTGTCAAGAAGGCCTTGAGTCCCGACGGAATGAATCTCCTGCAACTCAACGGTAAGGCCGCGAATCAGCTCGTGCCCCATCTTCATGTACACATCGTGCCCAGGTGGTCCGGTGATGGATTGACCGTCTCCCAGTGGGAGATCGTTGCAGGCGACATGGAAAAGATCAAAGGCGTTGCGGAGAAGATTCAATCTGAAATGGGGAATAGTAAATAGTGAATGGAAAATGGAGAATGAAGAATCATGAATGATGAATGGAGTACTGGAAATCCGCAATCCGCAATCCGAATTCCGAATTCGTGAATAATGTCCTCAATTTTAGACACCATTGGTCACACGCCGCTCGTTGAAATTAAGCGACTCAACCCCAACCCTAGGGTCACGCTGCTGGCCAAGCTGGAGTATTTTAACCCTGGAGGCTCCATAAAGGACCGCATTGCCAGGGCCATGATCGAAGCGGGTGAGGCATCAGGAGCCCTCACACCGGACAAAATCGTGCTGGAGGCGACCAGTGGCAATACGGGAATTGGCCTGGCACTGGTCTGCGCGGCCAGGGAATACCGTCTTCTTCTGACCATGTCTGAATCGGCCAGTATGGAACGCCGGAAGATCCTCCGGGCCATGGGCGCCGAAATCCGGTTGACACCCGATCGTCTTGGAACCGACGGCGCAATAGAAGAGGCTTATCGGCTGGCCCGCGAACATCCTGAAACCTATTTTATCACGGATCAGTTCAACAACGAAGCCAACTGGCTGGCCCACTACGATGACACCGCCCCTGAAATCTGGGAGCAAACAGCAGGAAAAATCACCATGCTAATTGCAACCATGGGGACAACCGGAACCCTTATGGGGACCTCAAGGCGCTTGAAGGAATACAATCCAAAAATACAGATTGTGGGTATTGAGCCTTATCTCGGACACAAGATTCAGGGCCTCAAGAACATGAAGGAGTCTTATCGGCCTGAGATATATGAAAAGAAGCGCCTGGATAAGAAGGTCAACATCGATGATGAGGCCGCCTTTGAGATGACCCGGCGCCTGGCCCGGGAGGAAGGAATCTTTGCGGGCATGAGCGCCGGAGCCGCCATGGCCGTCGCGCAAGAAGAAGTCAGGTCTATGTCCAAGGGTCTGGTTGTGGTGATTTTTCCGGATGGCGGAGAACGGTATCTGAGCACCCCCCTGTTTGCCATACGTGAGGAAACCAACCTTAAATTTTACAATACCTTAGCGCGGGCCAAAGAACCCTTCGTGCCCATCCGACCTGGCGGGGTGTCTATCTATTCTTGCGGACCCACGGTTCACGATCGGATGCATATTGGGGAATGTCGCCGTTTTGTCCTGGCCGACCTGGTTCGGCGGTACCTGGAATATAAAAGATATACGGTGACACATATCGTGAACATCTCTGATCTGAACGACAAAACCATCCAGGGGGCTGAAAAGGCCGGCATGCCGCTAAAACCCTTTACCGATAAATATCTCCGGGCCTTCATGGAGGATATGCAGGTTCTGGGTGTCAAACCAGCCACACGGTATCCCAGGGCAAGCGAACATGTTGAAGATATGGTGGCGCTGACCGGACGACTCGTGGAAAAGGGGCTTGCCTATGAAAAGCTCCGGTCGGTCTATTTTGATATTTCCAGATTCCCGGACTATGGTAAGCTTTCCGGAATCGATCTTGATAAGATCAAGCTGGGCTCCACCGTTGACCTGGACGACTATGAAAAGGACAATCCAAGGGATTTTACACTCCTCAAGCGAGCCAAGCTTTCTGAACTCAAGCGGGGGATCTACACGAGAACCGAATGGGGCCAGGTAAGGCCGAGCTGGCACATCGAGTCTGCCGCAATGGCCATGAAATACCTTGGGGAAACATTTGACATTTACACCAGCAGCCGTGACCTGATCTTTCCTCATCATGAAAATGAGATAGCCGTCAGTGGCGCTCTGACCGGAAAACCCTTAGCGCGCTACTGGATACACAGCGCACCGGTTCTGTCTGGAGGAAAGAAAGCAGACCGGGATGCTGCTATCCCTTATATCCCGGACTTAGTAAAACAGGGATACGGCGGCAGGGTGATTCGATACTGGCTTCTTTCCAATCATTACCGGAAACCCTTGAATTTGTCCTATGAAGCACTGGACCAGGCCGGTCAAGCCATCCGCCGACTTAATGAATGCATTCGCCCCTTAAACAGCGTGGAGGACGGATTAGCCTATCCTGATCTGGACCAGCTCCTCTATGATATAAAAACGGGCTTTTCAGATGCCATGGATGACGATCTCAATGTGTCATCTGCCATGGCCACGATCTTCCGGATGGTGAGAAAGGTGAATCGCCTGATCATGAACAAAACCGTGGATCGGACCGGAGCCAGGCGAATCATAGATGCCTTCAAGAGGGTCAATGCAGTATTAAACATCTTTGACTTTGAACAACGCCCCCAGGATGCCCGGGTCAAAGAGCTGATCCTTGAGCGTGAAGAGGCAAGACACAGGAAGGACTGGAAGCTGGCAGACCAGATTAGAGAACGCCTTGGGGCCATGGGGGTGGAGGTTAGGGACAAGAAAATTCTATCGTGATACAAGATGCTGGATACCTGATGCATGATTAGGAATTAGGGAATTATCGGGTATCGGGTATCTGGTATCTGGCACCCGGCATCATTTGACTTCTGACATGAAAAGCTTGTTATCTGCCACTTATTTTCCCTTTACTTTCATATCCCCTTCGCTGGTGGAGCTCATGTCGCTCTGTTTCCACCGCGTGGTTGTATATCATCCGGCCCACTCCAGGCCGCAAAAGGCCCTTCTGCCCTGGATGGAGAGAGGCTTCCTAAATGTTCGCAGCCCTTTTGAAAAGGTTATCGACAAAAAAACCCTCGAGGCAGCGCTCGCGAATTCCAGGGGCTGGGGCCTCTTGCACCAGCATGCCGATATGGCCTACCTGAAGATGGTTGGAAACGACATTGCACCTGCTGGTCCGGAGACACCAAGAATCGTGTCTGGTATCAGGGCCGCAGGAGCAAAGAGCTCAAAGGAAGCTGAAGGCAGGGAGCTTTCCATCCACTTATTTCTTCACCTGGCGCGGGAGTTCGACGAGTATTCCTCGGAATTGACGGACCAAATGAACCGGTTGAACGAGCAGTACCAGGTTTTACAAACCTCCTTTTGCCAGGACGAAGCCGGGCAGGTACACGACCCGATTCCAAGGGAGTTATTTCCTGTCAGAGAAAAAGACCCACGCGGCTTTATGATCGAAAAGCGGATGGCTGCATGGAACCATCTCTTCCAGAAAGATCCTGCTGGCCCGTCTCTCCTCTTTACAGATTCTCGATCAGCACTCGCCTACCTTCTTGACGAAGTAGACGAGAAAGTTGAAGTGTTGAAGCTCAATATCCCCTATACGCAAGCCGCCTTGACCGAGGTCCTCAAGAAGCATCCCCCGTGGGCCGATCACCTCCAGGAAACCTTCAACGCAGTGCTTACCATGCCATGGAACAGGACGTTGCAGGAAAGGGTTCTAAAGACAGGCCGTGAAATAGAGGTGGAGATTGATCGCTGGAGCGGGTCAACCATGAAATCTCATGACAGCGGCGTATCATTCCGATGGTATGTGGTGCCACACCAGGCCGCCCCCAGCCTGTTGAATCGACGCTGCGGTGTTGACAGCACCGATAAGGAAGATCATGATGCCAGGGTCAAGAATACCCTCATCACCACAATCACAAAAATCACCAACCATCATAAGAATACTTGACGATTTTAAAGAATTGGTGTAATAAGGCGTAACTCGTAAATGCAGACGAGGTCGTTCTGGATGTATGACCTCTTGAAAAAATTGAAGAAAGGAGGCATCATTTTATGTTTGTACCAAGTGTGGATAAGGATAAGTGCATCGGCTGCGGAGAGTGCGTAGAGATCTGCCCCGTTGAGGTTTGGGAACTTCAAGACGAGAAAGCCGAGCCTGTCAATGCAGACGAGTGTATGGGATGTGAAAGCTGTGTCGAGGCTTGTGAGCAAGGGGCAATTACTGTGGAAGAACTGTAATATAATCCCGATTACTGGTATCTGGTTCTTGGTTCCGGGCAATCCGGAGTCAAGGACCAGCTTCCAATCTCCCCCCGCTAAATATACGTCTCGGAAATTCTACAACGCATTGAAATTCCTTCGACTTTAGTCGAGTAGTTAAACCTGTTCCTGACAGGTTCAGGAATAGTCGAGTTGTCGAGTCGTAAGGTCCTTGAACTAATCGACCACTTGACCACTCGACCAATTGGGGCGAAGCCCCTATGTTCTATAAAGTCTTTGTCTCACCCGATTTTCAATCACCTCACGCTGATTTCCCACTGGAGGCATGAAAATGGATGAAAAACCTGTTGCCCGTTGCGAGGCCAATGGCGTCGATGCCTATGGGTATCCCTTTTACGTAAAACCCGAACAGGGCATGGAACCGGCCTATGTCTTCCTGGAAGATCATCTTTACAATTTCAACACTGAGGAGATGGAATACATGATGGACCAGCTCGTTCGCATTGACAAGGAAAAGGATCTCCAGAATCTTGGATACAAAAAGAATGAAGACGGGATCTATATCATATCAAAACCCGAGGAACCCTGGTTGCATCGAGGCGAAGCATGATCAAGTTTTACACCTATTGATTGAAGGCGGAATGCGGAGTGCGGAGTGCGGAAATCCGATGCCAGATACCAGATGCCGGATGCCGGATGTAACAAAAGCCATTAATGAAAGACTCAATATTCAATCCACAATCGTCAATCGCCAATCATCAATCCTCAATCGCCAATGACCAGTGACTAATGACCAATGAAAGAGTCAGTATTCAATCGACAATCGACAATCGTCAATCATCAATCGTATATTGCCCAACGGCATTTGGGTATACGGCTATCTTGTTTGAAACTGAGCCATTCCTTGTGAAGCGGATCGTGTTGCCCCATTTAGACAAAAGGACCCTAAAAAAGCGAATACAAAGGACGGATCAAGCCAAACTGGGACACACGCCAGCGGTTGTTAACCTGTGCAAAGATATACAGGCCTATTTTGAGGGAGGCTCCATCAAGGCTCGATGGGAATTCCTCGATCTGGGCGGCCTGACCCCCTTGCAACGCTCGGTGCTGGAAGCTGTAGCAAGCGTACCCCACGGAGAGGTCCGATCGTATGGCCAAATAGCCAAACAGATCGGACACGCCGGGGCTTCTCGTTTTGTGGGGACCACCCTTGCCCGGAATCCTTTTCCCATCTTGATCCCCTGTCATCGCATTGTCCGGGCTGACGGCTCACCAGGCGGCTTTTACGGTGGAACCGACCTTAAGATGCGCATGCTTCTGCTGGAAAAACGCAAACACTCCAACACCCCGTGAACAGTTACGGTGAATGCTCATGGCACAACAAGTAATTGTGCGTTTCCCCCCGAGCCCGACAGGATATCTTCATATCGGCGGCGCCCGGACAGCTATATTTAACTGGCTTTTTGCTCAAAAGACGGGCGGCAAGTTCATATTGAGGATCGAGGATACGGATGTGGAAAGATCCTCGGAAGAATCGATCCTGGGGATTCTTGAAAGCCTAAAATGGCTGGGGATTACCTGGGATGAAGGCCCTTATTCCCAGTCCCGGTTCATCAAGGAGCATGTGGCGGCCGCACAGAAACTCCTCGAATCTGGTCACGCCTACAAGTGCTTCTGCACAAAAGAGGACCTTGATCGCAAGCGGGAAGAGGCGCGCAAAAACAAGGCCCCGTTACAGTACGATGGCACTTGTCGCAATTTAACACCCGAGGAGATTGCGAAAAAGGAAGCGGCCGGCATGCCGTACACCATTCGCTTGAAGATCCCCCGAGGGGGAGGCTCTGTCATCTTTGAAGATATCGTCTACGGCTTCATTGAAAAGAAATATGAAGATATAGAAGATTTTGTCATCGTTCGTTCCAATGGCCAGCCTCTGTACATCCTTTCCAATGCCGTCGATGATATCCGTGACCGGATCACCCACGTTATTCGAGGACAGGATGGGCTGGCAAACACACCCAAGCAAATCTTAATCTACAAGGCCCTTGGCGCGCCGGCTCCGAAGTTTGCGCACATGTCCCTCACCCTGGATACCAAAAAGGCCAAGATCTCCAAACGCACGCACGGCGAATTGGTTGCGGTCCATTTTTACAAGGAGCACGGCTTCCTGCCGTGGGCATTTGTAAACTATCTGGCCCTTTTAGGATGGTCCACGTCCGATTCGAGGGAAATCTTTTCCAGGGAGGAACTGATCGAAGCATTTTCCTTAAAAGGCATCAGTCGTGCCAATGCCATCTTTGATGTGAGGAAGGATGATCCAAAATTTTTTACCGACCCAAAGGCTATCAGCATCAATACTCATTATCTGAGAAACCTTCCTGTTGAAGAGATCGAGCCGTACGTGACAGAACAGTTGGAAAAAGCGGGAATATGGGACCCGGAGTTTCAGAGCATAAAGCGCGATTGGTTTCTTCGCACCATTGATCTCATCCGCAGCCGGTATCATGTAACCACTGACTTTGTGACCCTCGGCCGTGCCTATTTTTCAGACGACTACCCCATCGACCCTAAGGCCCTGAAAAAGAACATCCTTAAACATGAAGGACTCAAAGAATGGTTCCCGATCCTGGCAGATCGCCTACAGGCCGTAGAAACATTTACCGTTGACGAGGCCGAGCGGGTGATCCGTGAGATGGCTGAAGAGCTCGGGATCAAAGCAGGGATATTGATCAACGGTATCCGAGCTGCAGTGACTGGTCAGGTTAAAGGCCCCGGCCTTTTTGATGTCCTGATTGCCGTGCGACAGGGCCGTGTGGCAGAGCGCTTGCGCAAGGCCGTGACATTCTTCAATTGAATATTGACGATTGAATATTGACAATTGTTTTTCAATCTTCACTTTTCAATGTTCACTTTTCAATGTTCATCGGCTAAGTATATGAGAACGTTACGGACAACGGACAATGGTGAACCGTGAACGGCTACGCCTTTCTGCTTCTGCGCTTTTTCGATCTTGGCCCATGTATCGCGTAACGTTACCGTCCGGTTGAATACAAGAGCGCCATCGGAAGAATCTTTTGTGTCAACGCAAAAATAACCCAGCCTCTCGAACTGATATCGACTCCCTGGAGTTGCGCCCGCAAGACCTGGCTCAACACGGCAGCATGTCAACGTCTCCAGCGAGTTGGGATTCAAACAAGTTTTGAAATCAGCGCTATCCTTTTCATCGCTTGGGTTGGCTTTAACGAATAGATGATCGTACAAACGCACTTCGGCCTCAAGCGAGTGGGGAGCCGAAACCCAGTGCAACGTTACCTTGACCTTGCGTCCGTCCGGGGAGTCACCTCCTCGTGTCTCCGGATCATAGGTACAGTGCAGTTCAACCACCTCGCCGGTTTGTTCATCCTTAACCATCCCCACACATCTGATAAAATATGCGTATCGCAGACGCACCTCACGGCCGGGGGCCAGGCGGAAGAACTTTTTCGGTGGGTCCTCACGAAAATCCTCTCGCTCTATATACAGCACGCGCGAAAAAGGAACATTGCGTGTCCCCATACTGGGGTCTTCGGGATTGTTTATCGCCTCCAACTCTTCCACCCGGTCTTCCGGATAGTTGTCTATGACCACCCGGAGTGGACGCAACACGCCCATCACTCGAGGAGCACGCTGATTCAAATCCTGGCGGACGCAGTGTTCAAGCAAAGCCATATCGACCATGCTATCCCGCTTAGCCACTCCAATGCGCTCACAAAAGTCTCGGATTGACTCCGGTGTGTAGCCCCGTCTGCGCAAACCGCCCAGTGTAGGCATCCGTGGATCGTCCCATCCGGTAACATGCCCCTGTTCCACCAATTGCACGAGCTTTCGTTTGCTCAACACGGTGTAGCTGATATTCAGGCGAGCAAACTCGATTTGCTGTGGATGATAGACATTCAATTCGTCAAGAAACCAGTCGTACAACGGGCGATTGCCTTCAAATTCCAGCGAACAAAGAGAATGTGTTATCCCTTCGATCGAATCCGAAAGGGAATGGCTGAAGTCGTACAACGGGTAAATGCACCACCTGGTACCCGTTCTGTGATGTGCAACCCGTCGAATGCGATACAAAGTTGGATCTCGCATGTTCAAGTTTGGGGATGCCATATCAATTTTTGCGCGAAGCACGCGGGAACCGTCTTCGAATTCGCCTGCCCGCATCCGCTCGAACAAGTCCAGGTTCTCTTTGACCGAACGTGTGCGATACGGACTCTCTTTGCCTGGCTCAGTCAAGGTGCCGCGGTACTCTCTGATTTCCTGTGCACTCAAGTCGCAAACATACGCCTTACCTTTTTTGATCAACTGGACGGCGTATTGATACAGTTGCTCAAAGTAGTCTGACGTGTAGAACAGCCGATCACCCCAATCGAATCCAAGCCATCGAACGTCTGATTTGATCGATTCCACATATTCAACCTCTTCCTTACTTGGGTTGGTGTCATCGAATCGCAAATTGCAAACACCCCCGTATTCCGCGGCGATACCAAAATTCAGGCAGATAGACTTGGCGTGCCCAATATGCAGATAGCCGTTCGGTTCCGGCGGAAATCGGGTTGCGACTCGACCTTCGTTCTTGTTTGCCTTCAAGTCTTCCGCGATGATATTACAAATAAAGTTATGTGAGGGGATTGAATCGGCTTTGGTCAAATTCGCAGCTCCTTTTTTTGGTAACCGTGAACCCCGAACCTGTGAACGCTTACAACATTTCATTGAAAGGCGTCAAGAAAGAGTCGGAATGCCGCGCTATCCGGAGAAATGCAGGTATCCGCCGGATCTGATAGGCTCTTTGCCCTTTTGCGTCTCAAGCCAGATACCCTGTTGCTCGCTGGTTGTGCCTATCCTTGTTGCAGGGATCTTTGACAACTTTGCGGTCAGAGACAGGATCTTTTCCCTATCTGCTGGTGAGGCCGTAAATAGGAGTTCATAGTCCTCACCGCCATGAAGGGCCCACTCGAGAGGGTTTTTCCCTGCCTCGGCGGCCAAGTCCATCAAGTCGTGCGACACGGGTATGGACGCTCCCTCGAGCACCGCCCCCACACCGCTTTGCTCGCAGATATGGCCGAGGTCTTTGGCGATGCCATCTGAGATATCAATCATGGCGTGGGCGAGGCTACGCTCCCCCAGCTCTTTTCCCACCTCAAGGGGAGGCATTGGTTTTTGGTGTGCGCGGATCAGGGATTCGTATCGGGAAATTAGAGCAACCCGTTTGTTCTGGAGAAGAAACAGCCCTCCGGCCGCATTGCCCAGAGGGCCGGTCACCCACAGGTCGTCACCAACCATGGCTCCGGAGCGGTAAACGACATTTTCCGGCTTGCAGTCTCCTAAGAGGGTTACGGTGATGACCGCAGAAGACGGGCTTTCCACCGTGTCGCCCCCGGCCAGCACAACGTTGGTCTTCCTGGCAAGAGCCTTAAATCCGGCCACAAATGATTCCATGAAGCTGATTTGCGTCTCAGGCCTTATCCCCATGGAAAGAAATGCTGTGCGGGGTGTCCCGCCCATGGCAGCGATGTCGCTGACATTAACAGCAAGGGCCTTCCAACCAAGCGCTTCCGGGGAAAGGGTCTTGACGGTGAAATGAATCCCTTGAATCAGGGTGTCAGTGGTTACGAGAAGAACCCTGTCCCCCACGGTTTCCAGAACCGCACAATCATCGCCGATCCCCTTCCTTATGTAGGATGGAAGCTTCGGAGACACCTCCCTCTGTATGAACCCAATGATGCCAACCTCGCCAAGGTCCTTTAAGGTCTCTGTCTTTGAGGTTGTTTCCATATTCCTTCGTGCTTTCAACCCAGATTTCGCAAGGCTCTCAAAAAGTCATTGCGAGGAGCGTAGCGACGTGGCAATCTCGTCACCCAGAGATTGCTTCGCTATCGCTCGCAATGACACCATTGGTCACGTTTCTCACATGACCTTGCGAAATTCGGGTTCAATCTTTCGTGTTTTGCGGCGTTCGCCTTGAGAAGAGGCGTGATGAATTTTTTGTGCCTTAAATCCGCAATCCGCAATCTAAAATCCAAAATCCTGTAGGGCCTCTTCCATGTTGTCCAGCATCTCAACCGGCCCCAGAAAGCCAATAGCTCTGAGACCACGAATCTCCTCACCTTTGCTACTGGTGAAAACCACCGTAGGCAACGCCGACACCTTGAATTTTTCCGTTAAGGCAGTGCATTTGTTGTCTGATAATGTACAATCTACTTTTACCATAACAAATTCTCCTGACTTTTCCACGACCCTTTTGTCCCTGAATGTCTTGCGGTCCAGTTCCCTGCAGCCAGCGCACCAGTCCGCGTAAAAATCAAGGATGACGGGTTTATTTCTCTTTTGCAACTGTTCAATCGATTCGTTTCTGTAATTCACCCAATCGATTGGAGTCGGCTCAGGTTGAATCGCAGCGTTCACAAGCAAGCCCCCTGATAGGATGAGAAGGACACCAAAGACACCGCGAATTATCTTGAAGCTTCGGGGGTAGCCATCCCCTTGCTCCAGAAAACCGAGCAGGAGTCCGCCAAAGATACCAAGAACGCCTAAATAGAATCCTTGCTGGTCACTCACCTGTTTGGCTTGCGGGAGGAGAAAATAGATGGCCACGCCAATCAGGAGAAGGCCAAACAATTTCCGTATCCAGACCATCCACATACCCGATTTCGGCAGCCGACCCAAAGCCCCGGAAAACATGGCCAAGAAAAGATAAGGAAACCCCAGCCCCAAACCCATCACAAAAAAGAGCAAGGCGCCTTTTGCTATAATGCCCAGCCTGGCAATCACGCCGACCAGCCCGATGACAATCCCGGCCGCACAGGGAGCAATAACGACTCCGACCGTCAATCCCATGATGAACGAGCCGATGGCGCCTTGTCGCGATTTGCCGAGCCTTGTCATTAGAGACGAGGGGACTGTGATTTCAAAAGCCCCAAACATACTTGCCGCCATCAAAAGAACCACTATGGTGATAAAGATTACAAACCACGGATTTTGAAATAAGAAACCCCATTGCCTGCCTGCCAGCCCGGAGATCAGACCCAGAATAGAGAAGACAATGGCTATTCCTACAACGTAATAGGATGCCAGGGTAAAGATTGCCAGCCTTTTTCGCCCACTTTGAGCCACAAAGAAGCTAACAGTCATCGGAATAACGGGGTAAACGCAAGGGGTTAAATTTAAAGCGAGTCCAAAGAGGAAAAAGGCAATGACAGCATAGGGCAGCCCCCTTTCAATGACCTGTTTGGCCTTTAATTCACCCTCACCCAAACCCTCCCCCTTGAAGGGGGAGGGCAGGGTGGGGGTGGAGGCTTTTTGTTGGAAGATGTGTTCGTTGATTCGCTTGATTGGTTCGTCTGCGTTGACAACCTTCAATGATATCTCAAACCTGGCAGACGCCGGCATCAAACAGGTCTGCTTGTTACAAGCCTGATGCGCCAGGCAGCCCGATATTTTTGTAGCTCCCGAGGCAATATTTTCCTCAAGTTTGCCCTGGGTCAACATCACAATTCTGCCCTCATAAACAGATGTCTTATGAGGGGAAAACGAAAATGATTTAAAGACCGGGGCTGGGTAGCTCACGGGCCCGAAAATGGTGCCCTTTGCTTCGTCAAATTTGACAACCGTTGGCATCATGAACTCATCCCGGGGCTTGTGACTGCTGACGTGAAACCCCTGTCTAATATTTGCTACAATCGCCACCTGGAAGGTTCCGCGGGGATGGATGGCTTCGTGAGACAGATAGGCTTTGGCCTGAACTACATTCGTGTCTTGGGGCGACTGTCCTGATGATAAGCGAACAAACAAGAGCAGGGACAACAGGACAAGTCCGCACAGGAGATTGAATCGGTCAACTGTTTCCATCAGGACTCTTCTCGATCCGCAATCCGCAATCTGCAATCCACAATGGTTGCAATATCTCTGTGCACTGTTTGCTGGTCTCTGGAAGCATCAATTACTCGAAAGCGTTCTGGTTCTATCCTGGCCAATGTCAGATAGCCCTTGCGCACCCTTTCGTGAAAGGCAAAAGCCTCCTTTTCAAAACGATCTTCAGGCAAGACTCCGGGCCGGCTATTGATACGCTGCCATGCCCGCTCAAGTCCTACGTGAACGGGCAGGTCAAGGATGAGCGTCAGATCGGGTGTAAGCCCGCCCAGCACAATCCGATGAATCTGTCGAATCAGTTCCAGGTCAAAGCCCCTTGCATATCCCTGATATACAGTTGTTGCGTCAAAAAATCGGTCCGATATGACCATCTTGTTGGCCGCCAGAGCGGGCTTGATGACCTCATGGACGTGTTGTGCCCGGTCAGCCTCGTACAGAAGGAGCTCTGTTAAGGGAAGCATGGTGGCGTGGGCAGCATCTAAAAGGATTGTGCGAATTCTGTGTCCAATTTTGGTGGCACCCGGTTCGCGAGTGGCAATGCACTCGTAGCCCTTTGCTTTCAGCACAGAGACGAGAAGCCTTATCTGCGTGGTCTTGCCGCAACCCTCAATTCCCTCAAAGGTAATGAACATGGTCACTTATCATTTATCATTGGTCATTGGTCATTTATCATTTGTCATTCGTCAATGGAGCTTCGCTCCGCATAGCGCATAGCGTTTTGGCCTCTTGCACTTTACACTTTATACTTTATAGTTTCCGCTATGCCCTATGCACTATGCGCTATGCGCTTTCATTCCGCAATCCTACGCTTTTTTCCCCTATAAAAGTATCGTTCCAGAACCCTGTGGTAGGACGTCCATGTGGCCTCCGGGTCCTCAGACTCCATGAAAGTGCGTACAGCCGTGACCTTGGCGTCCAGCTCGTCTAAGTAGTTCAGGATAACGGCCTCAAGTGTTTTTGGCGGCTCAGGTGATCCAAAATCACGTGTGCCATGGTGGCTTACAATCATGTGTTTTAAGACAAGGCCCAGATCTTCTGGAAAGTCATTGAGGGTGGCAATCTTTTTTTCGAGCATCTCTACCCCGATGACAATGTGATTGAGGAGTCGCCCTGCGTCTGAGTAATCTATATGGGTCTTATAAGAAAACTCGTAGACTTTGCCTATGTCATGCAAAATGCCGCCTGTAAGAAGTAGATCCCTGTCAACTCCCTTGTAGTGGCCGGCAATCGCCTCGATGAGCAAGGCAATGGAAAGAGTATGCTCTAACAGCCCGCCAAGGTAAGCATGATGCATCTTCTTTGCAGCAGGGGCGGTCTTGAAGAGATCCACAAACGCCTTATCTTCAAAAAAGGCGACCAGGAGCCTTAACAGGTGTTTGTTTTTCACTGTTTGACTGATGTCGATCAATCGCTCCAGCATCTGCTCCACATTGCGCTCCGTGGCTGGTAGAAAATCACGACTATCTACCTCGGTCGGATCAGGCTGTTCAAGATGTTGCACAACAAGTTGTAACGTCTCCCTGTATTCAACGACATTTCCCTTGACTCTAACATAGTCTCCGGCCGCAAAGGCTTTGCTGATGACCTGAACATTGTCCCATACCACTCCCTTCATGCTGCCAGTGCGGTCCATCAGGCTTAGAGTGAGATAAGGGTCCCCGTCTTTTTTATAAGCTATCTGCTTGTCCAAGGCGACAAAGATGTCATCTACTGCTTGCCCCTGCTTGATCATGTTCACAAATGTCTTTTTCAACGCCTTTCTCCTTTCCCTATCCCTTCCCTTTCTGCTGTCGTGATGACATTCTGTTCTTTTCCTGCAAGAAATGCCTCCAAATTAAAGATGGCAATATCCATAAGCCGTTTTCTTGCAGAACGGGTAGCCCAGGCAATATGGGGAGTAATATAAATATTCTTTGCCTGCAAAAGTGGGCAGTTCGGATCAGGGGGTTCTTTGGCCAAAACATCCAACGCTGCCCCGGCAATACGACCATGATTCAATGCGTCGGCCAGCGCCGCCTCATCGATCAACTGCCCGCGGCTCGTATTGATCAAATAAGCAGTCGGTTTCATCATTGCCAGGCGCTCGGCATTGACCAGCCCTTTTGTCTCGGATGATAGGGGACAGTGAAAACTGATCACATCACTATCACGAAATAACCTTTCCACACTGCACCACTCTATCGGCTTAGGTGTCTCGGAAGGCACCGTCCTGGTGTGCGCCAAAAGCCGCATTCCAAAGGCATGAGCCAGATCGGCGACCCCTCGGCCAATTCTGCCAAACCCCACGATACCCATGGTCAGCCCGTAAAGTTCGACAATAGGATAGTCCCAATAGCAAAAATCCGGACACTCGGACCATTTACCTTGAAAAACTGTATTGCTGTGATGGTGGACTCTATTGGTCAGTTCCAAAAGGAGGGCAAAGACCATCTGTGCGACCGCTCGGGTACTGTATGCCGGGACATTTGTAACAATAATGCCTTGCTGCGATGCATATTCTACATCCACTACATCGTATCCTGTGGCCAGAACACCAATGTATTTCAGTCTGGGAAGTTCAGAAATCACCGCACGATCAAGTCTCGTTTTGTTTGTCAAGACACCATCAGCATCGTTCGCCCTCGACACGACATCCTCTGGTTCTGTACGGTCATAGAATACACAGTGACCAAGACGGCGAAAACCGCTCCAATCCAAATCTCCTGGGTTCAACGTGTATCCATCGAGCACGACGATATTGAAGCTCCCCGCAGCAAGCTGCGGGGAATCTTCGACCGTAAGGAAGTTTGCCATTTT
>JAGMBW010000229.1 GCA_023129535.1 Desulfobacterales bacterium | reverse complement strand
TTTTTTACCAGCGTCCCCATTCCTTGGAATCTGAAACTTAAACCTGCAAAACTGAAGGATGTGCCCTTGGACCACGCTTTCCCTTATCCCTACAATCTTGAGCCATGAAGATTTGGGTATGGGAGGGGTTGAGAGTGGCAAGAGGGCAGATTGGCGACCATTTGGCACTTAATTCCCATTTGGTCTTGACTTTTTGGTAATTTATGTTAATTTGGCCCCCATGACAAAGAGGGACTATTATAAAAGAATATGGGCTGATTTTGACAAAGAAAAACACCTCGTACTTGTCTCCGGGCCACGCCAGGCCGGGAAAACAACATTTGCCAAGGACATCGCCTCGCAAGAGCCTTCTTCGCTCTATTTCAACTATGACATTCCAGCCAACAAAGTCAAAATCTTGCAAAATCCAACCTTTTTTGAAGAGGTAGACCGGGAAAAGGGCAAGCCTCCGCTAATCATCCTGGATGAGATCCACAAATACAGGGACTGGAAGAACTACCTCAAAGGCATCTACGACGGTTATTCGGATGAGTTTCGCTTTCTGGCTACGGGTAGCGGACGCCTAGAACTTTCCCGCAAGAAAGGGGATTCACTGGCAGGTAGATATCTACACTTTCATCTCTACCCTTTTACCGTCGGTGAGCTGTCCGCTTCATCGATAGGGCTGGATGAGAAAGATGTACTGTTGGAGATCCCGGAGCAAAACCGAAAAGCTCAAGAGGCATGGGAGACTATGTTTCATGTAAGCGGATTCCCGGAACCATTTTTGAAGGGCACAAAGCTCAAGTACCGGCGTTGGACAAAATCATATCACAGTCAGGTCCTAAGAGACGACATAAGGGACGAATACGCAGTAAGGCAAGTCGACACCATGGAGGCATTGTATTTTCTTTTATCTGAGTGTGTCGGCAATCCCTTTTCTTCCTCAAATCATGCGCGAACACTTAAGATATCTCATAAGACAGTATCATCGTGGACAAGCGTCTTTGAACGTTTTTTTCTTATCTTTAGGCTTCGTCCGTATAACAGGCGCATTTCCAGGAGCATAGTCAAAGAGCCAAAGATCTATTTCTATGACTACTGCAGGATAGAGGATCATGCTCTGCGGTTTGAAAACATGGTTGCCGTTGAGCTTAGCCGTGCAGTAACACTCTGGACCGATTTTGGCCTTGGGGAATACGACCTCTGGTATTTGAGAAACAAGGAAAAGGAAGAGGTTGATTTCCTTGTAACTGAAAGGGGCAAACCGCAATTCATGGTTGAGGCAAAATTGTCAGACACTACAATAAGCCCTAATTTGATAAAATTTCAAAATGCATTGGGTGTGCCCGCCATTCAGCTGGTCAACACACCAAATGTTGCAAGAAAAATCAGAAACGCATCCAACACAATCATTGTTGCCAGTGCTCCAAACTGGCTTGCCTGCTTAAATTGATAAAAGACAAGATAGGCACATACTGCTAATCAGTTTCTAAGTAATCCTTCTAGAACCGATTCATGATGGCAACAAAGTCGAGAGGGAGAACCTGGGGACACCGTCGCCAATAGTGCGCCTGAGGACAGACGGGTGGGAGATATTTTTTTTGAAGGTTGAGGCCTGATCCTGTTTTTTTTGACTAGTGAACGAAAAAGCTGGGGGGATTGCAACATGGCAGAAATCCGTATAACGTCCAAAGATGACGAAACGTTTGAAGTCACTGTTCGTGAGTCAACCACCACGACCCACACAGTCAAGCTTACCAAAGACTACTATCAAAACTTGACTGGTAGCAAGGCGCCTCCGGAGACGCTCATCGAAAAATCGTTTGAGTTTTTGCTCGAACGGGAAAGTAATACGATGATTCTCAGGCGCTTTGATCTTGCGGTCATTGGGCATTACTTTCCAGAGTACGAGAAAACCATTGTCGGTCGTTTGTAGTTGAGTACTTCAACTGGGATTAACCTTGTCGAAGAGCGGCTAACGGGATGAGGGGCCAGATTTCATTTGGGGGACTGGGACGTTCTTAACTATTTAACCTTATAATCTCAATTAGGTATGCTATTCGGTTTGCATGCCGAGAAAATCACGA
>JAGMBW010000228.1 GCA_023129535.1 Desulfobacterales bacterium | reverse complement strand
GAAGATATTGAAAACAGGATTGATGTTGAAACTGAAGAAACCTTACTTTCACAGTGGAAAGATTTTATCGATGGCAAGTTCGAAAAGGGTATCTTTTCGCCGAAACGCCTTCGTTTATCTCCTTCCGAAATCGAATGGCCGCAAGTGTTGGTCAATGAAGCCATCGATGATTTTGAGAAAATGGCTTTACAGCAATTCAGCGGTTGTTCATCTGCTCTTTCGGGTGGGCCTGGGACAGTCGCGGAGGCCAGCGGTGGTCTGCTGGCCGTTCGTTGTAACTATGGCACCGGTATTATACCGTCTCTATTTGGGGCCAGACCATTCATCATGGATAGGGAGATGAATGTTCTTCCCACAAATGAACCTTTGGCGGGAGGAATCGATGCTATCAAGACTCTGATCGATCGTGGAGTTCCGGATTTGAACAATGGACTTGGTGAGAAAACTTTTGAGATGGCATGTCGATTTAAGGAGATGATCAAAGATTATCCCAAGATGAACAAGTACGTACACATATATCACCCCGATATGCAGGGGCCAATGGACATCTGTGAGCTGTTATGGGGAAGTTCACTATTCATCAATTTGGTTGACAGACCGGCTCTGGTGAAAGCCTTTCTTAAACTGATCACGGAAACATATATCCGCTTCATGAAGGAATGGGAAAAGATCGTTCCCTTCTCAAATAATTACAATGTGCATTGGTCAATGTTACATAAAGGGAAAATTATGCTCCGAGATGATTCAGCCATGAACCTGTCTCCGGAGATGTTCGAGGAATTTGTCGGACCTTATGACCAGAAGCTGCTTGACGAATTCGGCGGGGGCGCTATCCACTTCTGCGGAAAAGGCGATCACTATAGTCACAGATTTCCTGAAATGAAAGGCCTTTATGCCATAAATATGTCACAACCGGAATATAACGACATGGAAACCATCTTCACGAATACTGTAGATAGAGACATCAAAATAATAGGTTTTCCTAAACAAACAGCAGTACAGGCACTGGAACAGAAACGAGATCTTCATGGTAATGTTCATTGTTGAAAGTCCGGAACCCAAACCAGATGAGTGTGCCAACGAGATCTATCTGGCAGAGATTGTACTTTAACCCTAACCTCCCGCAGGTTGCAACCTGCGGGAGGTTGCCCACTTGTCCACAACCATACTTTAAGGAAGCGCGGAAACGTATATGTCGGCTATCACAAAACGAAGATTGGTAGAGGATCTGGTAGCTCTCGGTGTACGGCGTGGTGACTGCGTAATGCTGCATAGCTCGCTGAGCAGTTTGGGCTATGTTGAGGGTGGGGCCGCAACCGTAGTGGATGCCTTTCTGGAGACCGTTGGTGAAATGGGAGATTTGGTAGTGCCGAGCTTCCGGGACAGCCTCTGGACCGGGCATTTCGGATTTGAGGCCTGCAAGGAATGCCCGGGCCAGGACGTTTGCCCAAGGGACGAGCCGGGAATCCAGGGAGCCATCCCGGAAGAAGTGCGGAGACGGCCTGAGAGCTTGAGAAGTTGCCATCCCACGCATTCCTGGTCGGCTATCGGACAGCACGCGTGTGAAATTGTCAGGGCTCACCGCCTTTCGCCGACTCCCTGCGGCAGAGGGAATCCTTTTGAAAAAGTGCTCGATCTCGACGGGTGTGTGGTTATTTTAGGAGTGGGAGTTAATACGGTTACCCTGTGGCACTACTACGAAGACCTGCTCAAAGTTCCCTATCTTGGTAAGTATCATCGTGAGCAGAGGCATCTGTCATACTGCACTACAGGCCTCCGTATCCAGTATGAGTTTCCCGGAATTATGTACGATGTAGCACATGCGTCGCGGATTATGAGAACCGGCCCGGTGGGTAAGAGCACCTCCGGACTGATTCGAGCCAGGACATTCGAGAAGTTCCTGGCAACGATTATGGCCGACGACCCTTTCTGTTTCACGGTGCGGCCTCCGGACAGGGAGTCGGACGATCTTGCGGTGGACGCCCTGCGTAAGGCCGAGCGGATGCTCACCGCCTGGCGCAGGGGGCCTGCTTCTCTGCCGGAACAGATAGATTGGCCCCAGGATGATCCGGATTTAGTGCGAGAGGACTGTCCTGCATTTGCCGGTTGGCACTCCGATGGGAACAGGACGTACCCGCTGTGCAAGGCGAATGGCCGCCATCCTGATTTGTTCCAACTGGGCGATATCTTCAACGAGAATGGCCTGACATCTTGTGCCAGGTGTTCGTGGAATCTCGGCTTTCCACGAGAAGGGTGAAGGTATCAAGCAGATCGTCTCCAAAATAACGTGCATCAAATTTGTCATTGCGAGGAACGAAGTGACGAAGCAATCTTTCTTATTTTCAGGAAGTTAGAGATTGCTTCGCTTCGCTCGCAATGACAATGCTATTGTCATGTTATTCAGGAATCCCTCTACATAGAATGGGATTTCCACAAACAAAGGAGAAAGATACAATGGCTGTATTTGAAGCGGGAGTAGCGACCGTGGATATCTCGCCGGGCGATGATTGGTTCCGGACTCGTCGGAAAAAGATGGCGCATGGCTCGTTAGGTGGCTATCGGACGGACTCCTTTACCAAGGGGGTGGCCGAGCCGATCTGGGTTCGGACGCTGGTGACCCGCCAGAGTGACAAACTGATGGTTCTGATTACAGCCGACCTGGGCAGGGTGCAGCCCTGGTTGACCACCCGAGTTCGCGAAGAACTGGGGCGCAAGTGGGGGATCGAAGGGGCTCAGATTGCTGTGACGTGCAGCCACACGCATTCCGCTCCGCCGTACAGCGAAAATGAATCCTACGCCAACTGGATTGCCGAACAGATGGTGGCCTCTGTGCAGGCAGCGATAGCCGATCTCGAGCCTGCACGTATCGGCGCCACCTACGGTTTTTGCAACAACCTTTCTTACTACGAACGCATACCCATCACGCAGGAGAATGCAGCCCAACTCGGTGCCGATCCTAAACACATCGGTGGCGTCAAGCACTCGCGCGATCACATCGAGGCCAGAATTGCCGCCGGACCGGTGGATCCCCAGGTGGGAGTGGTACGCATCGAACGCGCCGACGGCACGCCGAAGGCCGTTCTGGTCCACTTCGCCGTGCATCCTGCCATCGAGATCGAACCGCCACATGTCAGTCCGGATTACGTGGGATTCGCCATGAAGAAAATCCAACGCGAAGTACCGGGCGTGGTTCCCCTTTTCTGCCAGGGCGCCGATGGTGCGATTAATATCAATAACATGTTCGGCACATTGAAGTATGCAAAAAGGCATGGAGAAACCCTCGCCAACGAAGTACTTCGGGTGTTGGATTCAATCGAAACAACCGACAGGGTTGAAGCAGCGTATGCCTCCCGATTATCTTATCTGGAGTTCAGTCCTATTCCGGCCCAAGAGGATCTCGATGAAGAATTGGCAGCCTGTCAAA
>JAGMBW010000227.1 GCA_023129535.1 Desulfobacterales bacterium | reverse complement strand
ATTTACAAATGGACGTCCCCAAGTTTTCCCACATTGGGCCTCTCGGACGAGTAGTTGGGCGAGCTGATAGTCATGGGGCAGTTTGAGGAGATTGAAAGCGATGGCGCAGAAATATCGGAGTGAAGCTTTTGCCGCGATCCATGAAACCATGGATTCGCTGCATGAGATTGGCGCGATCGACAAGCAGACCATGCGTGAGTTCGATGAGACTTGTCTGAGTCCTGTCCGTGTTCTCAGCCCGGAGGAGATCAGGTTGATTCGTTTGCGTGAAAATCTCTCACAGATAGTCTTTGCGCGGTATCTGAATGTATCGAAGAACCTCGTTTCCGATTGGGAGCGGGGTGTCAAAAAGCCAGGTGGTCCCGCATTGCGACTGCTGACCGTGATCGAGAAAAAGGGACTTCAGGCGATTGCGTAGCCGATGTTGCGTGGCTGGCTGTTGAAGAAGTTGGTCATCCAGCCGCGGAGGTTGCAAGGTTTCTGGGAATCAGTCGAGTTGGCGTCAAGAAAGCAGTGGGAAGGGGAATGCAGTTAGAAAAGCAGGGGCTTGTTGATGAATAAGTTAACAAAGTTACCAACGTCCCCCATATCCCCTTTAGGAACGTTCGGAACGAACGTCCCCTATCCCGCTAAAAAGAACAAAATGGAGTTAGTCAAGGTAGTCAAGGACGTCCCCAAAGTTACCTTAAAAGCCCCATTTTGACCCCAAAAAGGGGCGTTTAAGGGTCAAAAACAGACTGTTATTAGCCCTTTTTGTAATTATATTAAAGGGTTGCTGAGGTCCGACCCCCAGCCCCAAAAAATGGAGGCATTTTTTCAACGGGAGAGGTGTTTTTTCTCTTGACAATCCCTTTAATGGGTGACCCCTTTATGAGATCCGGCTTTAGCCGGTGGTCGTTTAGTCTGAGGACATAAACAGTTGCCAATTACAAAAGAGGTTGAGTTTGTTCTTGCTTTCAGTCAGGAAGATAGGTATAGGCATTATCATCTTAGGATCAAAGGTCAAGTTATCGACTTTGTAGTACAATATGAAACTTTCATAAATGGCAAATGGTTTCCTGTAGTGAGATATGATACCTCTCATGGTTTTGCTCACAGAGATCTCCTTAATATAAAGCATGAAAAGCGCAAGACACCTCTTTTTATTACCGATAAAAATGACGCTTTGACTTTTGCGGAAAATGATATTAAAGACAATTGGGAGGTATACAAGCAAAGATTCTTACGGGAGGCTAAGATATGAGTGAGAGAGAACTGATAGAAAAGAATATGAGTTTAAATATTGAATTTAGCAAATATATTTTTGAACATGCAGAATTTGATGATAACATACCAAAAGGGGCACAAGTTGTACTACTTCCCGACTATGATGAGGAACTGTCTGCTTATAATTTAATGATAGCAGAAAAGCAGAGAGAAAAAGGACAGCCTGTAGTGTATGTGAGGATCGAGAAATTATTAGCTCCGAGGTTATCAAGGGTTTCTAAGGCTGAGCTAGAAGTTAAATATGGCTAAGTAATTGCAGGAAGGTGTGCAGAAAAAGGCAAAAAATTGGTTGACAACTACGAAGAAATTTGGGATGCATTGGAATAACGCAGTTAGATAGCAACGTCCCCATTAGGGTCTCACCGATACAGTGCGTTACGGTGTGGAAAGCGGGGGTAGAAAGTGCTTGACAACAATAAGAGGTTGTGGGATGCGTTGGGCTATGAGTGACAAAGTGCCAACGTCCCCTCTTTCCCCCCCAGCCGAAGGCTGATTGCTTTCTGTCAGCTTCATCCGGAAGCTGGCAGAGCCAAAAAACAATCCTGTATATCCTGTAAATCCTGTCTAAATAAAAAATAGAACAATCAAGAATGAAGACGCGACCCCCTTTTCGTTTCAGTGCTAAAAAATTTCCATTTTTCTCTTGACTTGTGAGATTGTTCAATATAGGGATGTCGATCAAATATGAACAGTGTTAGATTCTTGAAATAGCCATCCCATGAAACTTTCAGAAAACCACTTCCAGATATTAGATACCTTAGACAGGCAAGAAATCTCAACTCAACGCCAACTGGCCGAATATACCGGAATCAGCCTCGGTCAGGTCAATTATGTCCTTAAGAGCTTTCTGGAAAAGGGGCTGGTTAAGATCGGCAACTTCCGCAAAAACCCTCGCAAGATAGGCTATGTTTATCTGTTGACCCCGAAGGGGATTGAGGCCAAATCGCGCCTGGCGGTCAGGTTCGTAATGGCCAAGCTGAAGGAATACGAGGAGATACGGGAAAAACTGGCGGACAGATTGAGCGCCATTGAAGACAGTGGCCATACTCGGATCATTTTTCTCGGGCCTGAAATTGTCAAAGAGGTTGTCGGTTCCATAATAAAAGAAAGGGCTTCAAGGCTCGTCTTGGTAGGTCAGTGCAACAGTTGGGAAGATTTGAGTGCCTGTGATCCCACTTCCTTTGACATAGCTCTTGTCTTTGATGACAATTCAGAGGGTATAAGAAAGATGAGACAGAGGACAGGGATATCGGCCAGCAAATTATTCCTTCTCTGGTAATTTCCTGCCGGCGGCTTGCCGGCGACAAGATATTTCAAGCTAAATTAGCAGGTTAAATAAGCTCACTGGATGTAATCCAGGGGGCGGAGCTGTAGGAA
>JAGMBW010000226.1 GCA_023129535.1 Desulfobacterales bacterium | reverse complement strand
GGTTAGAGATGGCAACACGGTGGGTATAGCGACCGAGATAGTCGAGCACCTGTTCTGGTCCGCCAAAGGGCTCTTTGGAATAAACAACCCAGTTTTTTGCCCACAGTTGGTTTTTGAGATCTTTGAACCCTTTTTGGGTTCCAAGAGGCCCGGTGTTGCCCGGGAAAATCAGTTCGCCTTTTTCGAATGCCCTTTCGAAATAATCCATGAACTTGCCCTGGAAAACTTGGGAAAGTGGCTCTACGCGAAAAAGAAAGTTTTCCCGGCCGGGTATCCACTGGCTGCCATCAAAAGAAAGGGCGCCTCCTGGAATGACACAATGGAGATGGATATGGTCCATGAGGGTTTGGTCCCATGTATGAAGGATAGCGATGAAGCCTAATTTCCCACCGAGACCATTTTCCGGATTCTTGCCGAATTCCGATAGGGTTTCAGAAACTGCTTTGAAAAGGATGTCAAAAATCACCCTTTTATTACACAGAGCGACGGGGTTGATCTCGTGAGGTAGGGTAAATATATTGTGGAAATATGTTGTGGGGAGCGGCTCTGACTTGCGAGATTCCAACCACCGTGCCTTAGTCAGCGCTTGGCACTTGGGGCAATGTCGATTGCGGCAGGAGTTGTACGCATTTCTTTCAGCTCCACACGTGTCACACTGTTCAATGTGACCGCCAAGACATGGGGTGCGGCAGGCCAGAATGTCGTGTATCACTTCCAGATGGGAAGTGGGAGTCGGGTGATTAAGGAGGTATGCCTGGCCGTATTCACGAAAGATGTCAGCCACTTCCCATTTGGGTCTGGCCTGGGGAACTTTATCTTCCATTGGATGTTTGAAAGCAGTTAGTCCTGGCCCAAACCCTGGCCCAGACCTGGTTTGTGAGCTTGATAGCTTATGACAAAGGGAAAGCGCCAGGGCGGGCATGCGTGACAGGCTATGTACGTCTATACATGGAGTATGCGCTAAAGTAGGCATGGCTCACCTCCTAATCGAATTTCTTGCCGTCTGGAATTTCCAGCAAGTCTAGGGGACTTTTTGTGGAGGCGAGCTTTTTGCGGGTTACCTGCAAATAGCCCATGGTGGTCACGATAGAGGAATGCCCCATCAGGACCTGGATGGTGCGGGGGTCCTCACCGGCTTCCAACATATGGGTGGCGAAGCAGTGGCGAAGCGTATGGATTCCTTTTCCTCTTGTGATCTTGGCTCTCTTTTTGGCAGTGTAATAGATTTTCTGAGCAGTACCGATGTGCATCGGCTTGTTTGGATCTCTTCCGGGAAATAGCCAGGTTGGTGGACGAAACATTTTCCAATACACGCGGAGTTCTTCCAGGAGACGCTCTGACAATATGGTGTAACGGTCCTTATTGCCCTTGCCGTCGTCAACACGGATCATCATGCGGTCGCTTTCAATATGGGTTACTTTCAACCGCACAACCTCGCTGACGCGGAGTCCACCGCCATAGGTGGTGATCAACACCATCCGGTGTTTGGGGTTGATGGCAGAGGCAAAAAGACGCTCAACTTCTTCTGTGCTCAATATTTCGGGAAGTTGCTTTTTTTGCTTCATGGGTGGGATAGCCAGGCACATTGAATGCGTGTCAAGGGTTTTACCGTAGAAAAAGCGTAGTCCTGAAACGGCGATATTACACGAGCTCCAAGACAGTTTGCGCTCTTCCATGAGGTGCAGAAGGTAAGCTTGTACATTTTCCTCATTAAGCCTGTCAGGAGACTGATTGAAAAACTTGGCCAAACCAGCCACCGCATAGACATAGGCTTGTTGAGTACTCTCGGAAAACCTCCGCAGCTTCATGTCATTGATCATCTTTTGACGTAATGGTGTCATGGTGTACCTCCTTGTTGAATGGGATTTGGTTTATGCCCAAAGGGCCAGGAGGTATTCTAAATGATGATTACGAAAGAAAGAAGATCTTAGGAGGGAAGAAGAGAAGAACGAGCAATACGTGGGATGTGGCGGAAGGAAACTACCGCGAAGCGGTTTAGTTCAACTTGCCATTATCATAACTTCTGTAAATGTAACCATATCAAATCCATATCAAAACCTCAACGGGCTTTTCCAGTTGTTCGACAGTCTTACTATCGATCTCCACGATGTGCGGTTCTCAGAGCTTCTTGCGGACGTTGGCGATCGAAAATGCAACTTCCTTCATCTTGCTCATGGCCTGACTTGTGCGACGACGATAGGAAGTGATAAAACCTGCCTCGTCAAGTCCCTGGAGCAGGCGGAGAAACGCATCCTCGATACGTCTGCACTGAAAGAGATGTACTCAATGTCGCCATGAAGCCCCGGCTTCCAGTCGGTACCCTCCTCGACACAGATCAGAACTGGTTTGTCTTTCGATTCCGATACCGCTTCCTGCACCAGCCAAGTCAAGTCCTTCTTGCTGCAGAAGATGATAACCACAACGGTAGCCACGTGGAGCCGTTGCGCTACCTTGGCCGAGACTTTCTTCGGGGCAAAAGACTCGCCGGTTAGGACTTCAAATCCCACGAGATTCAGAAGCTCGGATACCTTACTCGCGTACACTTGACCGGTGTTGTCAAAGGGATGCCCAAGAAACGCTATTCGGTCCTTTTCTGATTCCGGTAGATCTTCCTTCGTACAGTAGTCTAGGCCGAACACCTGCCCCGCGTAGTCAAACACTTCGTTGATCTTCTTGAGTTCGTAGGAGGAAACCTGCAACTGGTGCCGCTTGGGAGCCCAGAGCCAGTAGGAATAGAAGGTCACATCCTCAATTTCGCCGAAGTGCTTTTGCACACGCACGATGGCTCGGTAGTCGTCCGGTTCTCCTTTAGACCGCAGCGTGTCCTGGAGCTGTGCCTTCTTCTTGATCGAGACATCCGCGTCGGGGTACTGGAAATTGAAATCCACGTTCACGTCAAAATCGTCTGTCTCGTACTTCTCAATCAGCGTTTCCCAAAGCTTGCATGGTACGTTGTCATTACTGAAGTAGCGCTTGATCTCCATGTTTCTTCCCCTCTGTGGTTTCGTATTCTGTCGAACGAAGAGTTCATCGGCGGCGGGTAAGTACCGAGGCGAACCTAACTGCAAAAACATTGGTAAAAGCAGCGACCTTTCAAAACCCGCCAGCTTCCAGCAGTCCGGTTCCGGGTAGAAGCAC
>JAGMBW010000225.1 GCA_023129535.1 Desulfobacterales bacterium | reverse complement strand
CAGAACTTATGAGACACGGCACTAGCGCCTTTATGCGATTACCCCATAAATTCAAATAGGTATACTCGTTTTTTCTTGGTTGAGCACAGAAGTATCAAACTAACGACCCAAATCACCCCGCCGGGCCAGAGCCCCTATGGGCCGGAGGCAAATCACCCATCATTGACAGGAGCGAACTGCTCGGACATAGTAGCTACGGCTGCCGAGGTAGTACCAGTAGACTTTGCCGTCGTCGAAGTAAACGTGCCACGCCGCACCAGACGAGCGCTTATCACTGCTCCAGCACCAACTCTGTTTCTTGTCAAATACTGGATTGATGAACAGATCGTTGGGGCTCTTTTCCGGCTCAAGAAGCGACATCAGCTCTTCTGTTGTCGGCACTCTCCAGTCGGTGTATTCTGCGAAACGTTTTCGATTGAGGTCCATGATATAGGCCTCCGCAGCTTTGTAGTCTATATACTTATCAGAGCCTGACTGCTGCCACATCAACTCAGTTGCATGATCGGTCACCGTGCCGTCGACGTTGTCCTCGAATTCGTTTTCAATATACTCCAAAGGCATACTATAGTTTTTAAGATAAAGTTTTTGGGGTATGGCACCCTCTTGCCTTTGCGTTTTTTGTTGCGATCAACCACGGGCGCAAGGCACAAGGCTCAGGGCACAAGGTCTTCTCCTTAAGCCTTAAGCCTTGTGCCTGATAGCTTAATGTGCCATGTTTGATTTCCTCTAGGCTGGTTTTCAACCCCAAAATGTTTTTCTTAAGGTGTATATCTTCGTCCAGCCTAAACACCTTCCTATATTTATCACCTGATACCGTCCGTGCTTTGCTTCTGAGTTGATACCTGGGTTTCTTCGCGATGATCCGCTTTCCGCCACCAACAGGCGATGCCTTTCTTTGAGGCCCCACATCCTCCCCGGCTCCTGTTATTCGCTCAAGCTCCTCAAGCATCTCCTGAGCACTCTCAAAACGACCGTTCGGATCAGGCTCAGTCGCTTTCTCCACAAACCCGTCCCACGTCGAGGACGCATCAGGATTTAACGTGCTGGGCGACTTAAATCGTGTTCGGTACGGATGGCTTCCAGTCAGCATCATGTATATAACTATGCCCAGTGAATATAGATCTGCCCGATGGTCTATCCCCTTGGCATCCTCAGCCTGTTCCGGTGCCCAGAAATCCTGCGACCCCAGGCCAATACCGCTCTTGGTGAAAGCTGTGCCTTTTGTTTCTTTTGCAATACCGAAGTCTGATAGCTTGACATTGCCGTCATGGGTAAGGAGAATGTTTTGCGGCTTTACATCACGGTGGACAATTCCGTGCTCATGGAGACAGACAAGTGCAGCAAGTATCTGCCCGGCATACCGGAAAGTAGTAGCAATGGGCAGTTTACTGGCTCCTGCCTTTCTCTTTTTTGTTGTCTCACCATGCTCATCAACAAGCCCAAGGACTTTTGCCAGGTCGTTGGGTATGTATTCCATGACGTAAAAAGGGGTGGCCTTATCTTCATCAAAGTCCGTTATCTCCACAATGTTGGGATGGTTTAGCCTTGCAACAATTTTTGCCTCGCGCAGAAACCGTTTCTTGAGCTCCCCCATATCCCACATTTCCTCTATGTCCGGATGGGGCGACAGCACTTTTAGGGCTACCACCTTGTCAATAACCGGAATACGCGCCTTGTAGACTTTGCCCATCCCTCCTTGACGGACGAGCGAAATGACTTCGTACTTTCCAATCTTTTCTGCCATGTTCCTCTCCTGGCCACTATTCAGTACCACCGGCATAGCCAGTAGCTTGATTAGCCCTAAAAAGGCATTGTTACAGGCTCCCCTTAAGGGATACTCTTTCGTGCTTTCGTGTTTTCGTGATAATCTCCTTTTGTCTCTAACCTCGCGCAGCATCTTCCACTATCATCTCAACATTTCCGATTCTGATTCTGTCACCCAATTGCAGGGTCTTTTTTTCCGTTACCGGCTCATTGTTTACAAAGCTTCCTCCCGGTGTCCCGAGGTCTTTGATGCAATAACGATTGTCGTCTCGGCTTATGGCCAAATGCTCAGGGGACACCGATTTGTCGCTTAACGTTATCGTATTCCCTTTTCCTCGGCCTATGGTTAAGACATCCCCGACTAAGATATGGACCTTCTTTGTGTCCTCACAAAAATCTTCATGATCTGAAGGCTCGCAGGTAATTTTTAGGGTAGGTTGACCCTCAGAAGTATATAATGTCAGTTTCAGGCAGGTAGAGGGGGATTCGTTTGTAGCGGCGCCGTCATCCTCCTTGAAAAATCCATATCCCAGAATATCCCCGTTTTTCAGTTCTATCTGCCTGTCTATCTGCTTCCCACTGATCATGGTACCATGCCAGCAGTCATCCCTGTCCTCATAGAAGTATCGGCCACCCAATCTGGTGATTCGGCCATGTTTCCGTGATACATCGTGCAACTTCAAAGCGACATGGTTCTGTTTGAAGGAGGCAGTATTCCGGCCCACATAAACCTCGTCATCCGGTATAGTAAAATAGGTTATCCCCTCCGCGGCAATGGCAAAGCTGCCACTGAATCCCAGTTGGTTTAAGGCATCAATTATTAGCGCTGAAGTCTCTTTTAACAATGGATTGTCCTTATACGGATTCAGGGTGTTCAGACACTTCTGGTATTCTCTCCCGTCGTACAAGCGCCATGCCTCCAGATAGGCCCTCCACTCCTCCATCTCATTCTCGAGCGTTTCCAGTTCAGAACCAACGGTCTCTTGAAGATCCCGATTGAGGGCCAACGCATCTCGGAACAACTTTTCTGCCTCGGCGTACAGTTGACTCCTGGGGCTTTCTTCCTTGATCTCGCTGGCGCGGGCTTGATTTAATCTCGCATAGCCATCCTGGTATGCCTTCCTTGCCTCTGCTTCCAGCGTCTCTAATTCTCTTAACTCTTCTTCTATTTTGGCTGTAAAAGGAACCTTTTCTGCAACGAATTTTGCGAGCCTGATCGCAGTTGTCACCTTTTTTTCTTCCCGGTGTTTTTTCAATTTGCCTGTCAGCAGTCCCAGGGTTGTTTCTTCTATTTCCTGTTTCAGGGTGTGTGCATCATCACTATCAGACTCAATCTCAAGGGCACTTTCGACCTCCTGCAATGCCTCAGCAAATCTATAATCTTTGCGTTTCAAATAGTCTTTTGCTTTATCCAGATGTCCCTGCAACTGCTTCTTTTTCTTTGCAGTGTTAAGGAGATTTTTTGCTTTCTGATAGCCGGGATAAACAAGGAGGGCTTGCTGTATCTTTTCAATGGCTTTTTCATATTCCTTTCGATCAGGACGAACCAGGGTCTCAGCCTCTGAGAGAAGTTCATTGCACCGTTTAAGGTGCTGCTCACACTTTACAAGACTTGCATCCAGATCCTTATAATGGAAACCAAAGGCTTGTGCCTTCTTGAATGAGCCAATAGCTTTCTCAAGGTTTTTTCCGTGAGAAACTCCCTGATCGTATAGAGTCTCTATCTGTTTTTCAGTCACTGTAATTTTTTTCAGAACATCGCTCGCATCCTTGTATCGAACACCCAGTCTCCCAATTTCCCTGAAGGAGGCAACGGCCTTCAGGATATCCTTTTTTTCATCACGAAAGAGCACACCCTCATCATACTTGATTGCAGCTATGTTCTTTTTCAGCTCTTTTTCAAGGTTTTCAATTGGGGGGTGCTTTGGGTCGAGCCTTTTTGCCTCATTCACATCATCAAGGCCCGTATAAAGCACTTTGATCTCCTTGCTTTCCGCTTTCTTCCTGGCATCTGAGATTAGCTCGTCGGCTTGTTCCTTATCCTGAACCCCCTGGAGCAATTTGTTATAATCGTCATCCTCCCTGTTCAAGTTGAATATCTCATCAAGCCCTTTTCTGGCAGACGAGAAGTTTCTATTGCTAACATCCTGGGAAATTTTCAGTTTCAATTTCTTGCAGGTCTGCAGATCGGTTTCTATCTTGTTCAGACGCTCCTGAGCTTCTGGGTGTTGATCTCTAATTTCACCAAAACATCTCTGTGCACTTTTTAGGCGTTTTCCTATTAGATAATCGTCTGCCTCGACATACTTTGTAATGGTATTAACGGCTGTTTTGGCTTGTTTCAAAAGAAGTCTCCCATGAGACGTGCTTTGTATGGCCTCAGCCTCTTCCAGAAGGAGTCTTGCTTCCCCATAGAAATCAAGCGACTTGCTGTCGAGGGATCTGTCTTTCTTAGAAAGGGAATCGGTTTCGTCCCTCATGCAGTTTTTGGCCCTTTCAATGCACTGCTTCACCCTTAAGGTCTTGAGCTCGTCAAGGATGTCCAAAAGAGGCTGCTCGTTTTTGAACCATGCCCAAAAGCCAGCCTTTTGCGAGTGCTTCTTGATAACACCTTCAAGGTACACAAGGGCCTTCTTGTACTCCTCTTTGTCTTTCCATTCTGCTATTTTCTTTTTGGAATAATAAACAGTAAAAGCCATCTTATGCTATGCTCCTTTTCTCCTCAAAAAAAAGGAATCAGCCGCAGACACACGCAGACAGACACAGATTAGTATCTGGCCGACTCAAGTTAAATATGGTTCGCCCCAGTTGAATATGCCTGGCATTCAACAGGACAAGCATTTAACGGGGCAAGCCCGGCCAGCTATTAAACGCCAATGCCTTTCGGGCATATTGAGAATCAGCGGATGATTGCATCGTTAGTTTCTCTAATACATCAAGTGTCTGCGCAGGTCTGCGTGTGTCTGCGGCTAAAGATATCTGCCGACCAGAAACCAGAATACCATACCCACGACACCGGCAAGAAGAATCCAGAAATGGGCGAATCTAAGTGACTGCCAGTTGGCCCAGAAAACGAAAAATATGCTCAGACCCAGAACAGCCACACAAATGAGTCCACGCCACGTCCATGTCACAGTTGAAAATTCTACTTTGCTTTTCCCTGATAATATTTCAGCCCAGACGACCTGTCCTGTCTTTAGGTCCAGGAGCTTGTTAAGGAGTGTTAATGTGCACCCCGCTTTGTCTATCTGGATAGACTCTACTTTGCCAACGATGACGGCCTTTGGAGCAATCAATTTTCCAAGATCAACGAGCGTGTCTCGATCGTAACGATCTTCATATTTCAGTTGCCGACCATGTTCCTCAAGTATTTTTTTCGCATCCTCCGTGTCCGCAAGGGTGTAGACTTCGAAAAGTCCGGTTTTCACAATCCCCGTCTGGACTCTGTTCCACAGGACCAAGTTTTGATCGTTATCCACCTCCCATACAGCGACCTTTTTTCCCACCTTTTCGCACCGGCCCTCCTTGCACCAGGAATCAAGGGATTGCACGGCCTGTGTTACGGCATCGTCTGCCGCACTTATGAATAGACCCTGCGTATTCGCATCAGCCCGTGAAGGAATGAGACAACACAGGCCCAAAATGATAATAACTATCAGTAGCTTGAAAAGCTTCAAATTCATCCCTGGTCTCCTTTCTCGGGAACTGAAGACAAACACCGTATAGTACGCCCGGTTGCTTATTATTCCGCATTCCGCAATCCAAAATCCAAAATCCGTTACGCCCCCAAAAGGACCAAATAACTCAAATCACCAAATCTTCAATCATTGTCAGGGGCGAACTGCTCGGACATAGTGGCCGTGGCCGAGGTTGTGCCAGTCGACGTAGCCGTAGTTGAAGTTCACGTGCCACGCCGAACCAGACGAGCGTTTATCAGCACTCCAGCACCACCATTGCTGCTTGTCAAATACCGGGTCAATGTAGAGACCGTTCGATTGCTCTTCGGGCTCCAGGAGCGACATCAGCTCTTCTGTTGTCGGCAATCTCCAGTCGATGTATCCTCCGAAACGTTTGCGATTGAGGCCCCTGATATAGGCATCAGCCGCGTAGTATTTGATATAGTCGTCCGAACCAGACTGCTGCCACATCAAGCCCGTGGCATGGTCCGTGACCGTGCCATTGCCGTTGTCCTCGAATTCGTTTTCTACGTACACAAGCGCGCGCCTAGCACCATCCAGCCCAAACACGTCATGAAATTCCTCCTCTGATACCGTGCGCGGCTCGCTTCTCGGGGAATACCTGGGTTTCTTCGCGATGATCCGTTTTCCGCCAGAAACGGGTGATGCCTTTCCTCGAGGCCCCACATCCTCCCCGGCTCGGCTTATCGCCACCAGCGCATCGAGCATCTCCTGAGCGCTCTGAAAACGATCCTCAGGCTCCTCCTCCATAGCCTTTAATATAAACGTATCCCATCTCTCGTCGGCCTCTTCGTTCAAATAGCTGGGCATTTTATATTTTCCCCTTGGAATCCTCCCCGCTACCAGCCGATAGAGCATTACCCCCAGTGAATAGATATCTGCTCTCCCATCCACTTTGCCGGCATCTTCTTCCTGCTCAGGGGCAATGAAGAATGGTGAACCTAAACCCAGCCCGGTACTGGTAAGAGTCTTTTCTCCCAACACCTTGGATATGCCAAAATCTCCAATCTTTACCTCATCTGTGCCGGTTATAAGCACATTTTCCGGCTTTATATCCCTGTGAACTATCCGGGCCCGGTGAAGGCAGGATATCCCGCTTAGTATTTGATTGGCATAGTTGATGACCTTGTCCAAGGAGAGTCTTTTGCCCTGTGATTTAATCTTTCTTGTGCCTTCTTGACCTGAGTAAGATACCTCCCCGATCATGATGCCCAGATTATTCGGGTAATACTCCATGACGAAAAATGGCATGCCATCATGTACATCAAAGTCACTAACCGAGACAATGTGCGGATGCTGCAGTTTGGCAATAATTCTTGCCTCTCTTATGAATCGCTCCTTTAGCTCATCAATATTCAATAGAGGCTCAAGTGAAGGATGGGGAGAAAGCACCTTGACCGCCACAACCTTATCAATTACCGGCACCCTTGCCTTATAGACCTTGCCCATGCCGCCTTGGCCTAATACCTCAACAATCTCATACTTGCCTCAGCGATTCCCGCTTGGCTATGAAGCCCCTAAAATAGGGGAATGTGGAATTTGATTTTCGTAAACTTTCTTCTCCGATTACACCGAAAATCATCCTAATTGGTAAATTATTTTTGCAAAAGAAGACTGGTTATACAGCTCAATAACAAAGACGATGATCTTTTACGGAGAAATAATATTCAAGTTGAAAATATTCAAGTTTAGGTGATTTATACAGGATAATGAAGGTGATTTAACGATCTGCCCTAATTTTTTTGCTTAAAAATTTAGTTTACTATAGACGAAATATCTAAAGTCTTATATAGGCATGGTTAAAACTCTAC
>JAGMBW010000224.1 GCA_023129535.1 Desulfobacterales bacterium | reverse complement strand
TTATGCAGGAAATCCCGGGGGAGCTGCGTGAGCTATTGAGGCAGATGAAACGGGGTAAGGTCAAGATGGAATTTGAGCACCGGGGGCTTGAGCCGATGCTCGCGACTCATGACCGGACCAGCAATCGCATTGCCTTTTCTATCGTTATTGCAGCCCTGATCGTCGGTTCCGCCCTGATCGTTCTCTCCAAAACGCCTCCACTCCTGTTCGGCATCCCTGTCATCGGCATCCTCGGTTTTGTGGCAGCCGCCCTCATGGGCGTGTGGCTTCTCATAGCCATCTTGAGAAAGGGAAGGCTTTAGCTTTAGGGAAAAAGGGAGGCCGCTTCACTCTGGATGGAGCAGAGATGCAAGAGCTCCTCGTTTGTGAGGCTCGTTTTTAGTCGTGAGGATTCATTTTTGACCTTTATCAACAGTTCTTCCAGAAGATGGCCTTCCACATCCATGCCCAGGCTCTTGAGCTTGTAACGAAGGGCATTTGTTCCAGCTTTTTTGCCGATAAGGAATTTTCTCCGCAGAGATACCTCCGAAGGGTCGTATGGTTCATAGTTTGCCGGATTCTTGACCAGCCCATCTATATGAATGCCAGATTCGCACGTAAAGATATCTTTGCCAACCACAGGCTTCTTTGGAGACAGAGGAATGCGGGAAATGTTTGCAACATAGTCAGAAAGAGAGGAAAGGAACGTGAGATTATACCTCGCTATCCCCTTTCTTTTCACTAAAAAGGCGACTACCTCTTCCAGGGCCGCGTTGCCTGCCCGTTCCCCAAGCCCGTTGACAGTGACATCCACAAAATCTGCCCCCGCTGCCAGGGCGCTGACCGCATTGGCTGTGGCCATACCAAAGTCATTGTGTGTATGTACGCCGATATCTATGGTGAGCAGGGACTTTAACCTTGTAATGGTCTCAAACATCGTAATGGGATCCATAATCCCCAGGGTATCGGCAAAACGAATTCTGTCTATACCTTCTCTCTCGGCCACAGAGCATACTTCTTCCACAAAATCAAACTCAGCCCTGGAGGCATCTTCCAAACCAAATGAAAGATAACATGATGCTTCATCTTTAGCCTGTTTTATACTTTCCCGAACCCTGGCCAGCACCCACTTTCTGTCTTTGCCCAGTTTGTTCTTTATGTGGATATCCGAAACTGAGATCGAGATAGATAAGACGTCCGGCAAAAGACTCAGGCTTTCTTCTATGTCGCCAAGTATGCACCGGCACCATAAAGAAAGTTTCGGACCAACTATCTGTTCCCTGGCCTGCTTAATCAGCCGATTTATCTCCGGATTCATCACGGCAACCCCAACTTCTATTTCGTCGATCCCTACTTTATTTAGCAGGCCAATAATGCGGAGCTTTTCCGCTAAATCAAAGTAGACACCAGCACTTTGTTCCCCTTCCCTCAAAGTGGTGTCGATAATCCCTTTCATAGCCTCTCACTCCTCATTTCATTAAGGCATCTTCTACTGGCGCAAGGCGCTCTGCATCTTTTCCCGCATAATGGATGGGGCGCATCCGGGGCAAAGCAAACCCAAACATTTTCGTCTATCTTGAAGTCAAAAAGATTTTTGGGGATCGCCGCATGCAGTTCCATGCCGCCGGTATCAATCGTTGCTTTTGAAGCATTGCCGTTGTTTGTTTTATTGACTATTTTCCCCCTGATTCTATTGAAGTTGCTGCCACCCGCTTCATTTTCTTTTTTTAAGACAATTCTGTCAGGATGAATACATAGCTTAATCTCTTTCCGTTTTTCAAAAATAGGATATTTCCTAACTTTAATCCTAAAAGGTGGAGCCAATTTTTGATTGTTGACTTGGACAACGGCTTCATGTTCTTTTATTTCGACTACGGATACTCTAAAAATATTTTTGGCTCCAACAAAACGGGCTACAAATTCGGTTTTGGGATGATGAAATAATTCATCCGGGGTCTCAATCTGCTCTATTTTCCCGTCATTGAGTACTGAAACCCGATCCCCCAGGACAAAGGCTTCGTCCTGGTTGTGGGTAACATAGATTGTGGTTACTGCTGTTTTTCGCTGAATACCTTTTAATTCATCTAATATTGTCTCCCTGGTCAGGATGTCCAGGTTGCTCATAGGCTCATCCAGGAGCAATACTTTTGGAGAGGGCGCAAGGGCCCTGGCCAGGGCCGCTCGCTGCTTTTCTCCGCCGCTCAGATCTTTGGGGTATCTCCGGGCAAGATGGCGGATATTCATCAAATTTAACATTTCATCCAGCCTGGCCTCAATCTCATCGACACGCCTCTTTTGTATCTTCAATCC
>JAGMBW010000223.1 GCA_023129535.1 Desulfobacterales bacterium | reverse complement strand
AGAATAGAAAAATGAAGCCGTATCCGAAATATAAGGATTCCGGAGTTGAGTGGATTGGGAAGGTGCCGGAGGGGTGGGGGGTCATAAGGACGAGGTATGTTTTTAACTTTTTGTCTGGAAATGGCTTCCCACATCATTATCAAGGCAACACAGAAGGCAATTATCCTTTTTATAAAGTGAGCGATATTAATCTGAACGGAATCAATGTCAGCCTTGCAAATAACTATGTTACAAGAGCTGATGTAGTGGAAAATGGATGGACAATTATTCCTGAAAAATCAATTCTGTTAGCTAAGATTGGTGAAGCACTAAAGAAAAACCACAGAAAAATTAACGCAAGTGAATGTTTAATTGATAATAATATGTTGGCGCTTATTAAAAAGAATAATTATTATCATATTAGCTACTTGTATTACTTAATGTTGTTAATAGATATGGTTTGGTTTATAAATCCTGGGGCAGTTCCGTCTATTGATTTAAATAAACTAAGAGATTTTTTTGTTGCTATACCAGAAAAACATGAACAAAAATCCATCGCTGCCTACCTCGATCGCAAAACCACTCAAACCGACAACCTTATCTCAAAAAAGCAAAAACTCATCGAGCTGCTGAAGGAGGAACGCGCCGCAATAATCAATCAGGCGGTAACAAAAGGCCTGAACCCCGATGTGCCGATGAAGGATTCGGGGATTGAATGGCTGGGGGAGATACCGGTACATTGGGAGGTGAAGAGATTGAAGTATATTGCAACACTTAAATATGGTTTAGGTCAACCTCCAAAACAAGTCTATGATGGGTTGCCTTTAATAAGAGCAACAAATATAGAGCGTGGAATCATAATTGCAAAAGGCCTGATTTACATTGATCCGGACGATATACCATATGATCGTGATCCAATTTTAAGAAAAAATGATATTATTATTGTCAGAAGTGGTGCATATACAGGTGATTCCTCCATTATTCCTGAAAAATATCATGGTTCAATTGCAGGTTATGATATGGTTGTTAGAAGCCAAGCTATTAATCCGCTTTTTCTGAGCTATGCATTTCTCAGTACTTATGTATTAATCGGCCAATTATATTTACATCGATTACGTGCAGCACAACCACACTTAAATATAGAAGAGCTTGGTTCGACTCTAATAGCATTTCCAAGCAAAGAAAAAGAACAGGCATTAATAGCAGAATCGTTATATTTAAAGTGTTCCAAAATCGACCGAACAACATCCAAAATCGAAAAACAGATCGATCTATTAAAAGAATACCGTACCGCCCTGATCTCCGAAGTCGTAACCGGGAAAATAGATGTACGAACGTAGGGGCAGGCCCCTGTGCCTGCCCGAATACAGGCCCCTGTGCCTGCCAATAATAAAAATGGGCAACCACGGGGGGATGGGCAACCACGGGGCGTTGCCCCTACACAATAATGGAAAAATATGAATAAAAACCGTCAATCCGTCCGTTTGCGTAAATATGATTATTCCCAGGCGGGTGCCTATTTTGTAACCATTTGTACGCAAAACAAAAAATGTTTTTTTGGTGGTATAACCAATGAAAAAATGATTTTGAACGATGCGGGGCAAATGATAAACATGATCTGGAATGAATTGCCAATTAATTATCCGGGGATTAATATTGATGAATTTCAAATCATGCCGAATCATGTCCATGGCATAATTATCCTCGTAGGGGCAACCCCCCGTGGTTGCCCGACCCCCCGTGGTTGCCCTGATACAGGCCCCGGTGCCTGCCCTGAAATGACAGACCACATTGATATGGGTCAACCACAGATTACAGGGCAACCACGGGAATTCAACAAAGGGCAACCACGGGGGGTTGCCCCTACGGCGGCTGGGTTATCATTGCCGGATATTGTTCATCGGTTCAAATCGTTAACCACGGCGCGGTATCGACATGGCGTAAAACAAAACCGATGGCCGCCGTTTCCTGGTAAATTATGGCAGCGCAATTATTATGAACATATTGTGCGTGATGAGAACGAATTAAACGAAATCCGCAAATATATCATGGACAATCCCAAAAAATGGGATCTGGATCGGGAAAATCCCAATGCACGGTGAAAATAATCGTGTTGCCCCATGTTCAATAAGGAAACATTATGACCACAATAACCACAGAACAGGCCTTTGAAGAGGCAATAGAAAAGAGCCTTCTTGAAAAGGGTGGCTATGCCAAAGGGCATCCTTCTGATTTCAGCCGGGAACTAGCCTTTGATCCAAAGACAATTTTTGCATTTCTCAAAGATACTCAATCACAGTCCTGGGAAAAATTATCTGACATTCACAGCTCTCAGACTGAATCCAAAATTCTGCAACGCCTTTTTAAGGAACTTGATAACCGGGGAACCCTTGATGTGCTCCGCAACGGCTTTGTGGATTATGGCGTTCGGTTTAAGATGGCCTATTTCAAACCGGCCAGCAAACTGAATCCTGAAACGATTGCCTTATACAACAAAAACCGGCTTACTGTAACCCGTCAGGTAAGATACAGCCTTAAAAATGAAAACTCAATTGACATGCTGCTTAGTCTCAACGGCCTGCCTGTGGCAACTGTAGAGTTGAAAAACCAGTTTACCGGCCAGAATGCGGCAAATGCCAAATGGCAGTATGCGGTTGACAGAGATCCGAACGATCTGCTTTTTCAATTCAAGAAACGCGCCCTCGTGCATTTTGCCGTTGATACCGACGAAGCATACATGACGACCAGGCTTGAAGGCAAAGCCACCCGCTATCTTCCTTTTAATCAGGGCTACAATAAGGGCGCCGGCAATCCCACCAATCCAAACGGCCACAAAACCGCCTATCTGTGGGAATATGTCTGGGCCAAAGATAGCTGGATGGATATCATCGGCTTATTCCTTCTCTTGCAGACTGAAGAATATAAGGTTGACGGGAAAGTATTTAAAAAAGAAAAGCTGATATTTCCCAGATTTCATCAATTGGATGTTGTCCGAAAACTGGCGCAGGATGCCAGGCAAAAAGGCACTGGTAATAATTATCTGATCCAGCATTCAGCAGGCAGCGGTAAAAGCAATTCCATTGCATGGCTGGCCTATCGTTTATCCAGTCTGCATAATGATAAAGATGAAAGAATTTTTGACTCGGTAATCGTTGTTACGGACAGGCTTGTTTTGGATCAGCAGCTCCAGAACACCATCTACCAGTTTGAACACAAACTCGGAGTTGTTCAAAAGATTGACAAGGACTCTACTCAACTCGCCTTGGCCTTGAGTGCCGGAATCAATATCATTATCACTACTCTTCAAAAATTTCCTTTTGTACGTGTACTTGACAAAATAAGTGAACTTCCCAAAAGAAACTATGCCATCATCGTGGATGAGGCCCACAGCTCCCAGGGAGGCGAGTCTTCAAAGAAGATGAAAGAAACCCTGACGGTTATTGATATGAGCGATGGAGTCGAGAGTGAGGTGCCTGAGTATGGTGAAGATCATGACATTGAAGATGAGATAAGAAACTCAATGCTGGCGCGCGGAAAGCAGCCCAACCTTGCCTTTTTTGCATTTACCGCAACACCAAAGGCAAAGACTCTGGAAGTTTTCGGCCAAACAGACAATGATGGAAAACCTGCTCCGTTTCACCTTTATTCCATGAGACAGGCGATTGAAGAAAATTTTATCCTGGATGTGTTAAAATACTACACTACCTATAAGACCTATTTCAGACTGTCAAAAGCCATTGAAGATGACCCCGATATCAACAAGAAAAAGGCGAGCCGGGCGATAGCCAGGTTTCTCGCACTTCATCCCCATAACCTGGCTCAGAAAACCGAGGTTATTATTGAACATTTCCGGCGGTGCGTTATGCCTAAGATAGGGGGTAAAGCAAAGGCAATGGTTGTTACGGCATCCCGGCCCCATGTTATCCGGTATAAAAATGAATTTGATAAATACATTAAGGAAAAAGGATATACCGATATCAAGACACTGGTCGCTTTTACCGCCTTTACCGACAGCGACACCGGCATTTCCTACACCGAATATGACATCAATCGATTTAAGGAAAAAGAACTGCCGGGAAAATTTGCTACACATGAATATCAAATTCTTCTGGTTGCGGAAAAGTACCAGACGGGTTTTGACCAGCCATTGCTACATACCATGTATGTGGATAAAAAACTGGCCGGTGTTAGAGCTGTTCAAACACTTTCGCGCTTGAACAGGATATATCCGGGGAAAGAAGATACGTTTATTCTTGATTTTGCCAATGAAGAGGAGGAAATATTAGATGCATTTCAGCCGTATTATGAGCAAAGTATGCTTTCTTCAACAACCGATCCAAATAAACTCTATGACCTGAAAAACAAGCTCGAAGGTTTTCAAATCATATGGCAGTCTGAAATCGATGCTTTTTCCAAAGTCTTTTTTAAATCACGAAAACTTCGCAGCGCAAAAGACCATGCCATGCTTAATTCTTTCATAGATCCCGCAGTTGACCGTTACCTGGCCGTGAAAGAGGAAGAGGAACAGGAAGATTTCAAACATACACTAACGGTTTTTATTCGGCTTTATGCATTTTTGTCCCAGATCATGCCGTTTGCGGACATGGATTTGGAAAAGTTTTACGCATACGCCCGCCTTTTGCTCAATAAGCTGCCGAAGCGGGATGTTTCGGGAAGATTTAAAATCCACGATGAAGTGGCTTTGGAATACTACAGGCTGCAAAAAATAAGAGAAGGCACAATTGTTCTTGAAAAAGACAGCGAGAGTGAGCTTCATCCAATAATGGAGGCAGGGACAAAAATAGAAAAAGAGGAATTTGCCAAACTCTCAGAGATCATTGAAATCTTAAACGATAAATTTGGAACGGATTTTACTGATGCTGATAAATATTTTTTCACTCAAATTGAAGAGGAACTGGTTGCGGATGAAAAGTTATCAGAGCAGGCAAGAAACAACAGTATAGACAATTTTAAATTTGGCTTTGAAGATATGTTCCTGAATAAATTGATCGAAAGAATGGACAGCAATCAGGATATATTTACAAAAATCATGGACGATAAGTCCTTTGGTGATGTAGTCAAAGAATGGATGTTGTATAAAGTTTATAATAGATTAAATGAAATGCAGTCAGAATAAAGTGAGCCTGATTAAGAGACAAATCTTTCTTGAAAGATGACTATGAAGAATATCAAAAACCTGCCTGCCCACAATCGCCCCCGTGAAAAACTTAAGGAAAGAGGCCCCTCCGCCTTAACCGACGAAGAACTGGTGGCCGCTATTCTTGGGCGGGGTGTGGAAGGCCAGGATCTCGGCACTATATCCCGCAGGGTTGCCAAACTCATCCAAAAGCACAAGGAAAAATTATCAGTTGACCATCTCACAGCGGTGCGTGGCATGGGCCTGGCTAAGGCCGCGCAGATCCTCTCAGCCTTTGAACTGGCTAGACGGCATCTGATTAAAGATACTGTAAAGATAACCGGTGCTCAGGATGTGATACCGCTTCTGGCTGATATTGCCGATAAAAAGCAAGAGCATTTTGTCTGCATTTCCCTTAATGGTGCTCATGAAGTGATTAAAAAAAGGATCGTTACCATCGGCCTGGTGGATCGTAGCCAGGTTCATCCACGTGAAGTTTATGCGGATGTCATATCAGACAGGGCAGCCGCTGTAATATTTGCACATAATCATCCCTCCGGTGATTTGAAACCGAGCAACAGCGATCTGAAAATGCATGAACAACTTACTGAGGCAGGTAAAATTCTTGGAATTCGGATTCTGGATCATCTCATTGTCACCCGGAAGGGATACTACAGCTTTAAGGAGGCCTGCTTGATTGGTTAGTTTCGCGAAATGGGGTCGGTAGGATCTGTATCTTTCATAGTTGATAAACTGAGGATGTTCACACAAAATACAGAAGCCAAGATTCGCTCAAATTATGATGGTGTTATTAATGTCCGGCAGAAGTGTGGGGGACGACGACGTCCATTGAAACCTGCACCCTGATTGGCGATACAACCATGAAAAACAGCGCCGGCAATGATGTGCGTTTTAAGATGCTGAAGTTTCCTTACAAAATACTGGAAGATGTCTCCCGCAATTTTCAGATACAGGAACAGCCGAGCTCTCAGGAAAATGTCAACAACCTTATCAATTCGACCGGCTTCTATTTTAATGACAATGTGGAAATCGAGGTTGAAAAAACAAAACAGGGTTTGAAGATCACCAGGTTTGAGACAAAGATACTGGATAAGC
>JAGMBW010000222.1 GCA_023129535.1 Desulfobacterales bacterium | reverse complement strand
TCGTCTTGGATCCAACCTCGATTACGACGCCTTGCATGAGTTTGCGAACAATCACATAATCTTGCGTAATTTGATGAGGATTAGTCGTTTATACCATTATACATTATTGTGTAGTATTGTCAACGAAATGTTGGCAAGAGCAGTGCTACGGCATGAATCTGACACAGAGGGAGGCGGAAGGACCACTTCACTTGAGGAGCGCTATACTTGAAGCTAAAGGCATAAAGGCATAAAGGCATAGGGTAAAAGCTGTTAGTAGACCGGATATCTCATCAAGGTTCGACAGTTCATCGCTTATTTGGGCCTGAATAATCTTTGATAACCTGTTCTGCATCAATGTTTTCCCTTAGAATAGAATGAAGAACTGCCTCGCGCGGTCTAAATTCCTCGCCCGCGAGAAAAACAACATGAAACCCATCTTCTCCAAAGGATGCCTCCATAAGAGAAATGATCCTCAACTGTTTCCTGAAGGGAAAATCCTCCCCGTACAAGGCTATGTCAATATCCGACATCCACTGAAACCTTTCCTCATTCAGAATGAAACCGAAAAGGAGAATCTTTTCCACGCCCTGCTTTTTTAACAAGGGAATGACCTTTACGAGGCGGCTAATTAGGTATTGTCTACGTCTTCTGGATTCTCGAACGGAGGCAAATTCCATCCCCGCAAAACACCTCCTATCCACATCTAGGTTAACCAGAATCAAAACAACATTAGCATCACGATCATCAACTGTCAATTATTTCGTATTTCAGCGCTGACGCACGTTATCCCCCTCATCTTCACCCTGTTAAATAAGAGCAATAAATTCCAGAGGATATTTCTATCAAAACAAATTCCTGCAAGATATAGAAGATATTGTTGCCAATATTTAACAGGGCAGGTCCTCTCCCTCTTTCTATGTCAGACAGGATTTACCCCGGTACGGTCAATTCTGACCCACCCCAGTCAAATAGGCACCGCATCTAACGGGGCGGGCGGGGCAGGATTTGAGGGGTTTTTGAGAAGGGTCGGTCTGATATGGGCTCTCACGAAAAAGCCAAAGTATTCCACTGGTTACGCCAAGCCAAGTTTGTATCCAAGTATTCAAGTTATAAAATCACTCTGTGATTTTATATAACGCGGCTACGCCGCTCAAAAAAGAAATTTCTATACAATCAAGTTTTTCTGCAAAATGTCGATAATACTAATAAAGAACAGATAAATTGAAGTGGTTGCAACAGTTGGGGCGAAGTCCCTGAAATCAAGGAGGGAGTGATTATGTCCATCTCAGTTGGCGGTCTCGTATCAGGTCTTGATACGAACAGTATCATTGAGCAGCTTTTAACTTTGCAACAGCGGCCTATTGTTACGCTTCAGCAACGGGAGGCCGGTTACCAGGTGAAATTGTCGGCCTATGGCAGTCTACAGAGCACGTTGAGCAGCCTCAAATCTGCCATGGAAGATCTGGAGTCCGTGAGCGATCTCACCAGTTTTTCGGCCACATCAGCAGATACCGATAAATTTACGGTATCAGCAAGTGCTTCCGCGGCCGCAGGATCGTACAACATCACGGTGGAGCAGTTGGCCCTGGCGCACAAGCTCAAAAGCATGGCGGCCTTTACGGAAACAGAAGAGGTTGGTGTGGGGACCATTCATCTCGAAATAGGGAACGTATTTACGATTGATTCGAACAATAACAAGATCAATTTTCTGGAAGTTGGTGGTACGGAAAACGAGCTAACTGCCACGCTCGACAGCGGGACTTATACGATTTCTGAACTGGAAACAGAGATAAAAACAAAATTGGATGCCGCTGATGGTTCTGCTGCCACCCACACTGTATCTTACGATAATTCAACGCAGAAGTTTACCATTGCAGGTTCAGGTGGCGGCGTGACGCAAATACAGTATCTCTGGACTACAGGCGAAAGCGGGAACAGTGTTGCATCAACTATAGGTTTTACAGCGAACGATACCGGAGCTCTAAGCTATACTGCAGACAATGAAGTAGGAACTGTGCATGACATCTCAATTTCGGCCACAGACACCATCCAGGATGTGGCCGATGCTATCAATGATGCGGATGCAGGGGTCCAGGCAGCGGTAATCTTTGACGGAACAGATTATTATCTTACCCTGACTGCTGAGGATAGTGGAAAGGCAAACGTCATTACCTTAATGGTAACCGATATAAAAGATGGCAACAACACAGATGAAAACGGTCTCTCACGGCTGTATTATGACCCGAACGGAACCACCAATAGACTCTCCCGGACCCAGGAAGCTAAAAACTCCATCATCTATGTGGATGGCATATTAGACATCAATAGAGCAACCAACACCATTGACGACGTAATCGAGGGCGTGACCATCACCCTCAAGGACGTCCATACAGTTGTGCCGGAGCCCGACTTCGACACCCTGACCGTGAGCAGGAATACTTCGGCGATCGTCTCAAAGGTCAACTCCTTTGTCAGTGCATATAACGCGGTGCTTGACTTTTTTGACACCTATCAGAGCTACAATCCAGGTACGGAGACCGCTGGCGTCTTGCTGGGCGATGCCACCACAAACAGCATACGCAACCGCCTTTGGAACATGGTCACAGACGCGGTCCCGGGCGTTGAATCTTTCAACCGGTTAGCCGATCTTGGCGTCACCCTGAATGACGGAGGACAGCTTGAGGTCGATTCTTCAACCCTTGATGATGCCCTCGATGATCATTTTGACGATGTGGTCCAGTTTTTCACCCAGTCCACAGAGGGCTCTGAGGGTTTTGCCGTGCGCATGGTGGATGCCCTGGATGCGATTCTCAAGTCCACAGACGGAACCCTGGCTGCGAGGACAGATGGGATCCAAAACAGTATAGACGATATTCAGGACCAGGTTGAACGTATAGGGATGCGTATTTCAGCATGGGAGACACGTACAAGGGCCCAATTCCAGGCGCTGGAAGTACTACTGGCCCAGTACCAGGTCACCGGGGATTATTTGAGCCAGCAGATCCTGGGCTTACAGAACTTGAATAGCTATATTTCAAGGCTGGGTTAGTAGTCAGGAGTCAGGAGTCAGGAGTCAGACAGGGTAAGTGAGGAAAAAGTGGAGTTATGAGTACTGAACCCAAAGAAAGGATGTTTGTTTATGACACCAAGAGGCTATGAAGCATACAACCATGCAGTAGTACACACCACGGATAATAAGGAGCAGATTCTGTTGATGCTTTATGATGGCGCGGTAAGGTTTGTGAGATTTGCGCGGATGGGCATTGAGAAGAAAAACCCTAAGATAAGAGGAGAGAATATCTCGAAGGTTCTGGGGATCCTGACAGAGCTTGACTGCGCCCTGGATAGAGAAGGCGGTGGTGAGTTGGTTGAAAATCTGTCCGATTTGTATGGCTATATGATGAACAGGCTGACCGATGCTAATGTGAAAAATGATACTGACGCCCTAAATGAAGTAGGAAGGCTCCTGACCGAATTAAAGGAAGGCTTTGAGGGAGCACTTCAAAAAGAGCCAAAGGAAGCGCCTGTTCAACCGGAAATCGAGGAACCTGGAATGCAGGAAGGAGGGATTCGTCTTGCAGTCTGAGCCGCACGAACTGCTATTTGGGAAGCTTCGTGATATCACGGCAAGGGTTAAAGTGGCCCTTGGCGATGGGGATACTGAGGCGCTTGAACGGCTGGCCCCGGAGCACAAGACCGTGATGAATAAGCTGAATCAAGCGGGCCTCAGTACAAAGGTGGACCTGATTGACCTGGTGAAAGAGGTAAACGATGAGGTTCGTGACACGATTGCGGAAATCGGAAAGCGGCGGGATGAGATAGGCGGGGAGTTGGTGACATTGGAGAAACGAAAGAAAATGGCTTATGCGTATGCGAGGAATGGTTAGAGTGGTCAGTGGTCAGTGGTCAGTGGTTGCAGGGCCGCTGTTGAGAAGGGATTTGCTATATTCCGCATTCCAACTGAGGGGGTGAGTTAAATGATAGTAGAGAATATAGGTACGATTAAGACGCAGGTCCAAATACCGAATACTGCCAGGGCTCCGGTCTCTGATGCGCTGCCCAAGGATAGTAAACCTGAAGTGAAGGCAGAACCGGAGATCAAGGTTTCTCAGGCCCTGTTGAATGATGTGCAGCATGACATACAAATGATGCGCAATGTAGGTCTTCAGTTTTCGGTGCATGGGGCAACAGGCCGGACCGTAGTAAGAGTCGTGGATAAGGAGACTCAAGAGCTGATCAGAGAGATTCCGCCAGAGGAGTTTTTGAGCCTGGCTGCCAGGTTAGATGAGATGATTGGTATTCTTTTTGATAAAAACGTCTAGTATGGTGGTCAGTGATTAGTGATTAGTGGTCAGTGGTCAGTGGTCAGTGATTAGTGGTCAGTGGTCGAAGGATGGGGTATCGGTGGGAATAGGGGCTGTCATGGATGACTATCTGAACCGCTTCATGCCTTCGCG
>JAGMBW010000221.1 GCA_023129535.1 Desulfobacterales bacterium | reverse complement strand
AACTGGCCAGGCGGTTGGAAATGAGGTTTTGAAACAGCTTCTATTGATGTAAACTGTTTTTCGGACGGAGGGAAAAAAATGAGAAGAAAGACCAAATTCTTCAAACTGGCTGGCTTGAATCTAAGTGTGTTGACTGCTGTGTTCTTAGGTACAATAGCTGCTCCGTCAAGCGCGAGCGCTTCTGGATTTGCAGTGTACACTCACGGAGCAAAAGAGCTGGGTATGCAGAACAATGTAATTGCCCATAGTGAAGGACCTGCTTCCAACTACCATAATCCTGCCTTGATTACCGAGTTTAAAGGAACACAGATTGAGGTTGGGACTACTCTTATATTCCCGTCAAGAGAATTCAAGAGTGCTGAAACTGGTAAAACCGAAAAAACAGAAAGCCAGGTCTTCTATCCAAGCACATTATTCCTTACACACCGACTGGGTGACAGGTTTACGGCTGGTTTAGGCGTATTCAGTCCATTCGGTCTTGGTACTGACTGGGGTAAGGAGTGGGAAGGAAGGTATCTTGCCACCAACTCGGAGATGCAGACATTCAATATAAATCCCAACATTGCATGGAGAGTAAACGATAAATTAGCTGTTGCCGCTGGGCTTGATCTTGTACTGCTTGATGCCACGTTGGAGAAAAATATAAATACTCCATTTATCCTTGTTGCAGCCGGTTTTCCAGCAGCCCTTGTAGCAGGCCTTGCAGACGGGGAATCGAAATTTGAAGGTGATGGTGAGGGCTACGGCTACAATCTTGGTTTTGTATACCGCCCAGTAGAAAATTGGTCATTTGGAGCATCATACCGCAGCCGAATCGATGTGGATGTAGACGGAAAGGCAAAATTTAGGCGTGCAACAAGCCAGAACGCGCTGATAAACACGACACTTCAAACACTTTTTCCTGACACAGACGGAAGTACTGAGATTAATCTCCCTCCGCAGTTGTTTATAGGAGCATGCTCTAAGGGTATAGATAAACTCACAGTCGAGCTTGGTGCCAGGTGGGAAGGGTGGTCATCTTATGAGGATTTGACATTTTACTTTGACCAGCCAGTTACTGGAAGCAAGACTTCAACAACGGAAAAGAATTGGAAGGATACCTGGTCATATAGTATTGGAGCCAAATATGATCTAAATCATACATTCGCTATTCTGGGAGGCTATCGTTTTGATGATAACCCTGTGCCGGATGATACATTTGAACCAAGAATACCGGCATCTGATAAGCATTGTATCAGTGTTGGGGCTAAGAAAACATTTGGCAATTTAGTTGCCAGTGTTAGTTACTACTACGAAAAATATGAGAGCAGGAAAAAGGATAATACCCTGGGTGCAAAAGAAGGTGGAACAGCTAATGGAGAGTATACCACCGAGGCACATATGGTTGGCGCATCTGTAACCTATGAGTTCTGATTTTCTTCTGAAACGCGTGTTCAGCTCGCACAAGGGAACCTGTCATATTTTTTCCACTCGTACCATTGATCAGGGTATCTATATATATATTTCTCAAGAAGTTTGAGGGTGCGAACGCTTATGGGCGCATCACCTTCATCCGGCACCCGGTGCAAAAACAGTTTGTATTTATTCTTACCTTCCCTGTGAAGCAACCCAAAAAGCAGCACAGCCCTGGTTCTCTTGCACAGCACCGTCAGCATTCTGTCAGGATGAGTCTTTCTCCCCAGAAATTCCATGGTATAGTTCGGGTCTGGCCGCCACTCCTCTGATTCATCACACTGTGTTACAAATATCTTCTTCTGGGTGAGCACTTTAGTCGCCTCGTGCATCACGTTTGTAACATCCCCAGGGACGATGACACCGAGTCCGTCTTCGATTGCCCGTGGAATCAGGATCTTTTTCAGCCTTTCTGTCTTAAACTTTACCATGGTGACCGTGGGGTATTTTCTTATGGCAAGATAACGAGGGAGGTATTCCAGGGCCCCATAGTGCCCGGTAGCTATGATGACGCCTCTGCCTTCTTTGAGGGCATCTTGCAACACACGCTCAAATCCGTCAAAGCACACCCTCGAAATGAGAAACTTTCTCAATTTGGGTGTCTCAAAAAACCCATTGAGCATTTTTTCCTGATAGTGATGAATTATTCCCCTGATAACCCCCTTGTAGATCTTATTGATCTCTGATGACTGTCGTTCCTTCAGAGCCCTTCCGATGTTTCGCAAAATGGTATTTGTTTTTCCTGGGCAGCACATAAAATAGAGCCTTGCAAGGATCCATATGTATGCCTTGGTGAAGGAGATGGGCCAAATGGACAACAGAAAAAGGTTAAATCTGAGCTGCAGGAATTTACTCAGGCTGAGTTGTGACCTGAGCCGTTGCCTCCAATTGCGTAAACGATTAGAGGGTAGGACGTGAACAAAAGTAGGCATGAAGTCCTCCTTTCATGTAGGCAGAGATCAACCTGCTGTCAGTATCTACTAACAAAGATTTTCCTGACTCCTAAACGCATGCCCGATCTTTGACAGTTCAGAAAAAATAGTTTTGTGATAAGATCTTGCAGCCGGCCAACAGGAAATTATACGAAGGAATTTACCGGTTTCAGTTATGAGGGTGATTTTCAGAAAGCGAAGAAAGGAAAGACGCGAATAGAACGTTTTGACAGCCCCCCACTCGTTCGGCCCTGTACTGAAAAAGAAGAGAAAAGTCAATCCCCAGAATTGCCTGTTAAGGCATGTTATCCAATTTGAAGATTGTACAGACCGAACTAATCCAACGTATCTCGCAAATTCGGTCCGCCTCTGGTGGGATGGACACGGAGTGCACGTTTTCGCGCAGAGAGGCCAATTGGGGCTAAGCCCCTAAGTTCTGTATGGGTCAGATGTCATTGGAAAAAGAAGAAATCCCTTGACCTTTGTAAACTAAAAATATAAAATGTTAAAAATCACCGTGATGGCTGTTAATGGAAAGCCAAATCAGAATGGGATATTTCCGTGAAACCTGAAGTAAGCTGTCTTAATACCAGGGCGTTTATAGATTACGTGCGAGGCAGGAACCCTGAGAATTTGCACCTTCTCTGGGAACCCATTAAAGGGAAGCTGCCCGAGGGCGAAGATCCCGAACGCTTTCTCAGTGATTCAAATAACTGGATCAGTGTAAAGTTAAACCGGGACATCATGGAGCAGACCAAAAAAGCTACCTCAGACGAAATGGCTGTATACAAGGCCGGATTTGAATCGGTTCGTCAAAGAAAACTCGGTTACGTAGAAAGAATACTTGTGCGCGCTTTCTTGACGCCAAAGCATGCCCTCCTCAATGCTCAAAAAATAAATGATAAGTTTAACAGAAGCAAGAGGGTCGAAATCGTCGAGGCGTCCAATACCCATGGTGTGGTCCGCCTCCACTGGTTCAAAGAGCTCCCCCTGACACGGGATTTCTGCCTGATGAACAAGGGAGCATACCAGGCAATGTTGACTGTATGGGATCTTCCGCCAGCCAGATTAGAGGAAAGGGTATGTTTTTTTGAAGGTGGGCCCTATTGTGAATATGAGATCTGGTGGGACAAAAAGCCCCTCTGGAAATATTTTCTCAGAAGGCGTAGAGTCAAGAGGGAAGTCCTTGACTCACTGATCAAGGAGATGAAGAGGGACAAGGATCTGATGCGGCACAAGTACGAACAGATCGCAAAGCTTAATGCGGAGTTGGACAAGAAAGTTGCCTACCTCATGAGTCTTCAGGAAGTCAGTCGAGCTGTGGCCTCAAGCCTTGATGAACAAAGGTTGATCCAAACTATAATGGACCTTCTCACCTCGGTGATGCACTTCGACTGGGCCATCCTTTTTCTGGTGGGCGACACGCGAGAAAGGCTTCGACTTGCCCAGGCGGTCGGTGCCATGGACGAGTCGCTGGAATGTTTAAAGGACGATCAAATATCCCTTGAACGCCTGAGCAATATTATCGCCCGGGTGGCAGCTACAGGTATTCCGAGATTTGTGAAGGATGTGGGAAAAAACCTTGCTGCTGCCCCCCTTATTGTGCGCAATAAAGTCATCGGAGTCCTTGCAGGTGTGATGCCCGGGGACAAAGCCGAGATGGGTGAACCCGATTTGAACCTGCTCATGACCTTTTCCAACCATATTGCCATAGCAATCGAAAATGCCCGTTTACACAGGGATCTCGAAAAGACTTACCTTTTATTTGTAGGAAACTGTACATGAAACCTGAAACAAGCTGCATTAATATCAAGGCGCTTATAGATTATGTCCGAGCCAGGAACCCTGAGAATCTGCACCTTCTCTGGGAATCTCTAAAAGGGAAGCTGCCGGAGGACGAAGATCCCGAATGCTTTCTCACTGATCCAAATAACTGGATCAGTATCGAGGTGTGCCGGGACATCATGGAGCAGACGAAAAAAGCTACCTCAGACGAAATGGCTGTGTACAAGGCCGGATTTGAATCTGTTAGGCAAAGAAAACTCGGTTACATAGAAAGAATATTTGTGCGCGCTTTCTTGACGCCAAAGCATGCCTTTCGGAAGGTCCAGAAAATAAACGATAGGTTTAACAAAAGTAAAAAGGTGGAAATGGTTTTGGCGTCCAATACTCACGCTTTGGTCCGGCTCCACTGGTTCAAAGACCTCCCTCTTACGCGAGATTTCTGCCTGATGAACAAGGGGATATACCAGGCGATGCTCACCGTATGGGATCTTCCGCCAGCCAGGTTAGAAGAAAGGGTATGTTTTTTTGAAGGGGGGCCCTATTGTGAATATGAGATAAGGTGGGAGAAGAAGTCCCTCTGGAAATGTTTTCTCAGAAGGCCTGGAGTCAAGAGGGAAGTCCTTGACTCACTGATCAAGGAGATGGAGAGGGATAAGGACCTGATCCGGCTCAAATACGAACAGGTCACAAAGCTTAACGAGAAATTGCGTGAGAAAGTCGCCTACCTCCTGAGTCTCCAGGAGGCCAGCCAGGCTGTGGTCTCAATCCTTGACGAACAAAGCCTGATTCAAACCATAATGAACCTTCTCACCTCGGTGATAGGCTTCAACAGGGCCATTCTTTTCCTAATGGATAACAAGAGGAAAAACCTTCGCTTTTCCCAGGCGGTCGGTCACGGGGACGACTCGCTGGAACAGATAAAGGATTATGAAATACCGCTTGATCGCATGAGCAATATCCTTGCCCGGGTGGCAGCCTCTGGTGTTCCGAGATTTGTGAAGGATGTGGAAAAGTCCAGTTTGCGGAAAGGGAACATCATCCTGAAGTTCTTTCAACCAAAGAATTTTGCTGCCGCCCCCCTTATTACCCGCAATAAAGTTATTGGAGTTCTTGCAGGTGAAATGCCCGGAGACAAAGCCGATGCGGGTGAACCCGATTTGAACCTGCTTATGACCTTTTCCAACCAGATTGCCATTGCAATCGAAAATGCCCGTTTGTACAGGGACTTAGAAAGGACATACCTTTCAAGCCTTCAGTCCCAGAAGATGGAAGCCATAGGAACGCTAACAGGTGGCATTGCGCACGATTTCAATAATATCTTGCAGGCTATTTTGGGCAATATCAGCCTGCTTTTGTACAACCTTGGAGAGCATGAGTCTCACTACCATACAAAGTTGAAACAAATAGAGTCATCAGCCGAACGCGCCAGCGACTTGGTCAGGCAACTTCTCACCTTCAGTAGAAAGGGAGAAAGCAAACTCCGTCCCCTCAGGCTGAATGCTGAGATTAATGAGGTAAGGATGCTCCTCAACAGCGCCATCCCCAAGATGATCGCCATAGAACTTGATCTTGATCCGGATTTGAAATTGATTAATGCTGATCCGGTGCAGGTGAATCAGATTTTGATGAATCTGGCCATCAACGCCCGAGACGCCATGCCGGATGGCGGAAAGCTGGTGATCGGAGCGAAAAACGTCACCCTTGACGAAGAGTACTGCCGCACCCATTCGGACCTAAGGGTTGGGGAATACGTTATGCTCTGGGCTTCGGATACGGGCCAAGGCATGGACAAGGATGTGTTGGATCATATCTTTGAACCATTCTACACCACGAAGAGTGTGGGGAAGGGAACCGGACTGGGGCTCTCCACGGTATATGGGATTGTGAAGAGTCATCAGGGTCACATCATATGCGAAAGTGAGCCTCGCCGTGGCACGACTTTCAAAATCTATTTTCCGGCTTTGGACAAAGCTGTGCAAAAGGTTTGTGAAGAAAAACCTGAAGAGCTTTCGATCATACATGGGACGGAAACTATTCTCATAGTTGATGATGAAGAAGACATAAGAGAATATTGTAAGGAGATGCTTGGCGGGTACGGATATACTGTCCTTACGGCAAGAAGTGGCGAGGAGGCCCTCAAAGTTTTCGTGAAAGAAAGAGCTTCTATTGATTTGGTGGTATTAAATCTGGTCATGGTCGGCATGGGAGGCAAGCGATGCCTTGAGGAACTCTTGAAGTTGGATCCAGTGGCGAAGGTTCTCATCCTGACCGGTTACACGGTTGCTGGTCCTGTCAAGGAGGCGGAGGAAATGGGGGCCAAGGGGCTCCTTAGCAAACCGGTCCGTCCTCGACAAATGGCAAAGGTGATTAGAGAAATTCTTGACAGGGAGCCGACCCCCCATGAGATAACCCCCAAGAAGAGGCTACCAGGACTGAGGGCTGTGAGTTCGAAGTAGGCATGCCACCCCCGTAGGGCCTATCTTCCCATCAAGTCTAACATAGCCAGCCTTTTGATATAATGAAGATTAGCGCAATTAATGTCTACAAGGTGAATCTTCCTTTTAAGTTGACTTTTTCCCATTCCCAAAAAAATGCCAGGTCGGTAGACAATATTGTAGTGGAAATATTTGTCCATGAGGAAGGACTAAGGGGTTACGGAGAAGGCGGTCCTAGGCTCTATGTTACCGGGGAGACTCAGGAGAGCGCCATCTATAGCGTAAGGTTCTTATGTCTAAATAAACGCTTCCATTGGGACCTGAACGACGTGAACCAAATATGGGACTTTGTTGATTCTGTCAGCGGGGGAAAGAAGCAGAACTCGGCACTGTGTGCCCTGGAAATAGCCATGCTGGATCTACTGGCCAGGAAGGAAGACCGAAACATTCTGCATTATCTTCCCAGAGATCACTTTACTGATGAAGTTTGTTACGGGGGTACTGTTCCCATTGCAGACCAAGACACGGTGTTTAGGCTCTGTAAGATACTGAGAGAGTACGATATCAAACAAGTCCGTCTGAAAATGGGTAGGGACTTCGAGCAGAACCGGCAGGCACTAGAAGCCGTTCGGCAGGTTTTGGGATCGGGGTGCGACTTGAGAGTGGATGTGAACGGGGGCTGGGACCTAGCATTGACCAAGAAGCATCTGTCCTTCCTTGAATCGTATGGGGTGAGTATCCTGGAACAGCCTCTACCACCCCATGACCATGGTTGGAGGGATCTGGCAGCAATTCGCAAAAACAACGACTTGAAGCTCATGGCTGATGAGTCAGTCTGTTCGATGGAAGATCTGGAAAAGGCAATTGCAGAAGGGTGCTTCGATGTGATTAATGTGCGGCTCTCCAAGTGTGGCGGCTTTTCGAATTCCCTGAAGATAATAGATCGAATTCGGGCTGCTGGACTCAATTATCAGGTGGGATGTCAATTGGGAGAGTCGGGCATTCTTTCTGCCGCCGGAAGGGCTTTGTGTGCCGTAAGCTCTGATGCCCTTTACTGCGACGGTTCCTATGACACCTTTTTGTTGAGAGATAACCTTACCACCGAGCACGTGACGTTCAATCATGGGGGCAGAGCGGTTCCTCTGAAAGGCCCTGGTCTTGGAATTACGGTGAACCGCGAAAATCTCAAGCGGTTCAGTGACTACTTCATTACTATTCAACCGCCCTGATCCACTCACAACGAACCTGTCGCAAATAAAGACCAGGTGATAGATGCCATGCCTTTGGACATAAAGCGTGACTATTCCGCATGGAAAAAGGAACAAGAGGCGGTGTTGACCGGCCTGAGGGGCAAGGAGGTATGGGTTCTCTTCTCTGGAGGGAAGGATTCTTCCCTGTCGCTCTATTTCTTACTTGCAGCCAGTGAGGAGTTTGGATTTGGTTTTGAGGTTTATGCCGGTGCTTTTCCCAAACACAGGTATACACCGTCTGATGTGGGCAGGATCGATTCCTCCTGGAAGGAAAGAGGGGTGGAGATCCAGTGGCAAGATGTCGCAAAGTCGGACGATTGCCTGGAAGCGGCTGATAATCCTTGTATTGTCTGTCAGCAGGCACGCAAGCGGCTGTTGTACGAAGCCATCAGCAAGAAATCCGCAGACTTGAACAACCTGGTGCTTGTAACCGGTTATAGCCTGTGGGATCTGGTCAGTTACTCTTTGGAATACTTGATGGGAGGTATCTACACCCACCCTGATCGAGAGGAGATCCAGCGGAATCGTAAGAGATTTATGGAAACAGGCGAGCGCTTCTATCCGATCTTCAAAATGGACGGTGGCTACACAATTTACAGACCTCTCTTGAGATATAACAACCAGGACGTAATCCACATCATTGAGAGAGCCTCGATACCCACGATTTCTATCCCTTGTCGCTACGCACGGTTCAGACCAAAGAGGATACTCGAATCGTATTACAAATCTATGCGCTTACGTTTCGACTACGACAGGGTAGTTGATTTTGCCAGCGAATGCCTCGGTCTACCTTCCATGAGTGAATATCTCTCCAGGAGCAAGAAGTACTTCCTCAAACGGGGAAAGTAAGGTTTTTCTGTTTGGGGTCGGACCTCGCTAACGCGTTGATATTCCGAAAGAGGGCCTCAAAAAAGAGACCATTCTGGACATTAGAACGCCAATTTTGACTCCTAAATCGTTGCTCTAAGGCAAGATAGGGGTAGTAAGGTTTAGAGGTTCAGCGGTTCAACGTTCAGAGGTTAAAACCGTGAATCCTGAACCCTGAACCGATCACTTTAGGTAATAAGAACTATGCTGTTTGAACCGCCTTACATAGAAGTGGCAGTGGCCCTGCCTGTTTCCTGCAGCTTTACCTACGAGGTGCCTGAACCGCTTCGTCCGTGGGCCATGGTGGGGAAGCGCGTGCTGGTCCCTTTCAAGAACCTTCAGGCTACCGGATACATACTTGAACTCCTTCATTCCACTAACCGGAGAGGTATTAAGAAGATTCTGGATATCCTGGATGACACACCTATGTTCCCATCCTCTATGATCCCGTTTTTCCGTTGGATAGCAGACTATTATCGCTATCCAATTGGGGAAGTCATCAAGGGGGCGCTCCCCGGCGGGCTGAACATCACCCATGTTGAAACTATTAGTATGACAGAAAAAGGACGTTCCGCGCTTGCTGGCTCCTCGCTGAAGCCTCTGGATCGTACGGTCCTTGAAGTAGTTGGGGTGCGAGGTCCCTTACGTCTCCGAGCACTTTACAAGGAATTCAAAAACGAACTTTCTGCAAAGGCGCTCGGCAGCCTGGAGAGGGCAGGCTGGATCATGAGGGAGCGAAGGCTCAAGCCAGGCAGGGTACGGCCAAAGATGGATCGATACGTGAGGGCCGTGGAGGGAAGGTTTTCTGCTGAGTCGCTTTCGCAGGTTCGCCGGCATATCCTCAAGATCGTTGAAGAGCACGGGGAGATCTCCATACAGGCTTTGAAAGTTCAGGTTCCTTTGGCCGGCCAGTACGTCAAGAAGATGGCCGATGACGGGTTTTTGACCGTGGTTGAACGATGTGTCTATCGGGATCCTTTTGGCGAACCGATCGCACCAGACGCTGGTGGGCCTGTGCTGACCACAGAGCAGGGTTCAGTTGTCGGGCGCGTGTTGAACGCCTTCGGCAAGGGGTTTCAGACTTATCTTCTTTACGGTGTCACTGCCAGTGGTAAGACAGAGGTCTACATGCGAGCAGTGGCGGCTGCCCTGGAGAGAGGCGAGGAAGCCCTTATACTCGTGCCTGAGATTGCGCTGATCTCGCAGATGGAACGGCTGTTTCGGGCCCGTTTCGGTGAGTGCGTGGCCCTGCTGCATAGCGGCCTCAGCAAAGGTGAGCGTTTTGACCAGTGGATGCGGATCCTGCGAAAGGAGGCTAAGGTTGCCATCGGCGCCCGATCTGCGATCTTTGCCCCCTTTGAACATCTGGGTTTGATCGTGGTGGATGAAGAGCACGACGATTCGTACAAGTCCGCCTCGCGCGGACTCCGGTATCATGCCCGTGATCTTGCCGTGGTTCGAGCCAGGTTTCACGGCGCTGTGGCTCTGCTCGGATCTGCCACACCGTCGGTGGCGTCTTATTATAACATGCAGACGCGAAAATTCAGGGGGCTCAATCTCTCGAAACGGATCGAAAACAGGCTTCTTCCGGAGGTAACCGTCGTGGACCTGCGGGAGCCAACCGGGCGCAGCCGCGCCAAGCCCTTCATTACAAAAGAGCTCAAGGATGCCATTACCGAAACCCTCCACCGTGGGGAACAAACTCTCCTTTTTTTGAACCGCCGCGGCTTTGCCAATTACCCTGCCTGTGTCCACTGTGGGACACCTGTGCGTTGCAGGAACTGCGACATCACCATGACCCTCCATCAGGAGGCCAATGCATTTAAGTGCCACTACTGCGGTTACACCCGGGCCAGGGCGATCCGCTGTGAGGCATGTGGCAGTTCCAAGATCAAGCTGATTGGCCTGGGAACAGAAAAGGTGGAGGCCACGATCAAGGAGATGTTTCCGGAAGTTAGGGTGGCGCGAATGGACCGGGATACCACAGCCCGAAAAGGCGCCCTTGTCAAGATCCTGAAAGACCTTAAGGAAGGTGCCGTCGACATCCTCATAGGAACTCAGATGGTGGCCAAGGGGCACGATTACCCCAACATTACCCTGGTGGGGATTATCTGTGCAGACCTTTCACTCAATTTTCCTGACTTCCGGGCTGGCGAGAGGACCTTCCAACTCCTGGCCCAGGTGGCCGGGCGTGCAGGCCGGGGCCAGCAACCTGGTCGCGTTATCCTCCAGACCTTCAATCCTGACCACTTTTGCATCCTCACGGCAAGGGACCAGGATTACGGGGCGTTTTACGATCATGAGATTCGCTTTCGAGAGACACTGAAGTATCCTCCCTTTTCGCGCCTGATACAGATTATGATGACAGGGAGGGACAAGGAAGAAACCGCTCAGTACGCGCAAAACCTGGGAGAGATCTGCCGGGCCCTCCAATCAGAGAATCAGACATACCGAAAGGACGTGAAACTGCTCGGCCCGGTTGCCGCCCCTCTGGCCAGGCTGCACAGGCGATATCGGTGGCAGATTCTGCTCAAAGGGCTAAAGCCAGGGCCGTTGCACAGCCTGACCCGGACTCTCATGGGCAGGGCGCAAAAAACGATTCGAAAGGGAGCAGTAAAGGTGGTCGTTGATGTGGACCCGGTGGATATGATGTGATTGCTACCTATACCCTGGCCTCTCTCCATCTTTGGCCTACCGGTTTCTCAGTACCCAATATTTCCTTCCTCATCTTTTCTATACCTATCCTTTTTACAAAGGGTCTGAGTCTCTTTTCATGGGGGAGGGCATTTTGCTCATAATAGTCAAGTATCTTTCCCACGAGTGGAACGACATCCTCAGGCTCTAAGATCTCAGCCAATGTCTCCCCCTTAAAGGCAGGCCAGGTACCGCGTCCGCCTACCAGGATAGTAAAACCCTTTTCTTTCGCATATATGGCAGAAATCGGGCAGGTGTTGATGCCCCTTCCGCACATCTTGCACTTCTTCCTATTGATGACAGCCTTCATATTTCCATTTATGGTGATAGCGTTCATGAGACAGGTCTCTACACATTTACCACAACCATCACATTTTTCCACATCTACAATGGGATATGCCCTTCCTATGAT
>JAGMBW010000220.1 GCA_023129535.1 Desulfobacterales bacterium | reverse complement strand
CACTTAGTCTTAAAGAGACAATAGCCTGTTATGATCATGCCGCGGCGAGCGAGGTTGGATGCACCCATGGATACGGAAGATGATAGGCTGCAAAAGTGAGCTAAAGTTCAATAGTCAATATCCAACATCGAACATCGAACGCCCAACGTCGCCTCTTCAAAAAGAGGTTCTTTCAAATGAACGAAAAAAAGCCCCTTGCAGAGACACTATCCTCAGACGCGACAACGGGCGGTACCGGAGCGATCCAGGTCACCCCACAGATTGGCCTTCTGGGGGCCGTGGCGATCGGTATTGGGGGTATGGTCGGCGGCGGTATCTTCGCGGTACTGGGTACAGCCGTGGCGTTCGCTCATGGGGGCACGCCCGTGTCTTTCCTCTTCTCAGGTATCGTTGCCCTTCTGACTGCGTATTCTTACGCCAAGTTGTCCGTGACATATCCGAGTCAGGGCGGCACGGTAATCTATATTAACCAGGCCTTCGGCGTGGATCTGCTGACAGGAACCGTCAACTTCATGCTTTGGCTCAGTTACCTTGTCACCCTCGCGCTTTATGCCTCCGCCTTCGGATCCTATGGGGCGACCTTCTTTACCGATAGCCTGAGCCCCTGGCTCAAACATATCATCATCAGTATCGGAATAATCCTACCCACACTCATCAATCTGTTCAATGCCGACATCGTCAGCAAAGCCGAGACCTATATCGTCGGGGTGAAGATCGCCTTGCTGGCCGTTGTTGTCGTTGCCGGCGCTCGCTACGTCGATGTTCAGCGAGTGAGCCCCGCAAACTGGTCGGATCCCTTGTCACTGATCGCTGCCGGTATGGTCATTTTCGTGGCCTATGAGGGCTTTGAGCTCATCTCCAACACGGCCCAGGAGGTTAAGGATCCCGAACGAACACTGCCGCGGGCCTTTTTTGGTTCTGTTATTTTCGTCGTCATCCTTTACATTCTGGTGGCGCTTGTAACGGTGGGCACAGTGTCGCCGGACAAGGTTGCTGAAGCCAAAGATTATGTACTGGCAGAAGCCGCTAAACCGGCCCTCGGGCATACCGGTTTCATGCTCGTGGCGGTGGCTGCCTTATTGGCGACTTTCTCCGCCATTAACGCCACGATCTACGGAAATGCCCGCCTTGGTTTCTCGCTTGCCAAGGATGGAGAGCTACCGGAATTTCTGGAACGTAAAGCGTGGGCCAGGCCGGTCTACGGTGTCTTACTCACTGCGGGGCTTTCCCTTCTTCTGGCCAACCTGGTAGACCTTACGGCCATCGCGATCATGGGCAGCGCTGGATTCCTGATCATCTTCGCGGTCGTTAACGCTGCGAATGTGAAGCTTGCTGCTGAGACGGGAGGAAACCGGTTCATTTCCAGCCTGGGCTTCCTGGCCTGCGTGGGCGCCTTAGCCGCTCTCATATACCATACGGCAGAGGACAACGCGCATGCGCTCTGGGTCGTTCTGGGCATGACCGTTGTATCCTTCCTGTTTGAGCTGGTGTACCCAAGATTCTCCGGCCGGAAGTTAAGGGTTTGATTACGTGCATGGGAGAAGCGAGGCGGATTTGGATCAAGGCAGACACTGTCATGTCCATTGCGGTTATCATTATTTATGCGCCTTATCGCAGACGATTACCACCCGGGTCGCATTTTCAGGCATATAACTTTAAATATTCAATTTTCAATATTCAACAGTCAATTCCGGCTTGTCCGGGTTAGGGATAAGTCATGTACGTAGAAAGGTGTTCGGGGACAATAATCTCTATTCCGTTCGATCATCACAAAATCGACGCCCTTTTTTACCACATAGTTACTCATAAAGAGCATCTCGAGGAAAAGCCTGTAATTCTTCGCCTACACGGAACCTTAGGCAATCTGCTTGATGAGACTGAACATGAACTTCCGAGCGTTCTCGCCACTGAGGGTTATTCTTCCTTAACTATGAACACACTCCTTGCTAACCTCGGTCTGTTTTTCGGATTCGGCATATTCGATGACACAATACCTCAAATCGATAAAGCTTGTGAGTTTCTCAGAAAGGTAGGGTTCAAAAAGATCGTCATTGCCGGACACGGACTCGGAGGCTGCATGGCCATAAGGTACGCGGCGTTGAGAAACGATCCATTAAAATATCCCGCTATCAAAGCCCTGATTGCCGTTGCAACGCCCTACTCGATGCCGGACGCAATCCGCCGAAGGTGGAGAAGATTCGGCAGCGAGCCCTCATATGATGAGATTTACGTGAGAGCAAAACGAATCTTCAAACCCCCACCGGGAGAAGAACCTGCTCTTGACGAATCTTTTGTGGTAAAGAAAGCTCATGGCGAACATTACCTCCCCGAACATAGCGAAGTATATACGCTTAAGACATGGTGGTCACTTGCAGGCCCCGAGGCAGGAGGGGCAAAAGCATATAAACACATCGGGCAAGTAAAAGTACCGATTCTTCTCGTCCACGCTTTGCATGATGATATCATAGAACGTCGCGAATTTGAGGATCTAGGCAAAATTGCAACAGAGGCGGGAAATAATGACGTCAGCCAACTTTTCCTCGACGCCGGTCATATGTTTGAAGGCAAACACGATGAGCTCGGGCAAATTATAGTAAAGTGGTTCAATGACATATTTGCATAAGGTTGGTCCAAAATTTGGCAATGTATAGCTTAAATGAGCTAGGGGCGAAATGAAGATTTATGAACGACAAAACTTGATCAGGTTCAGAACCCATGATAAATTCCTGATCAGCTCTCTACTGGTTACACAGGAGTTCGACACGAAAGAGCAAATCCTGGATATTCCAATATTGCTCCAGATTCACGGTCTGCTGGGCCATTTTCTCGCAAGAGGCACCCCGCGCCTTCTGCCACACGCACTCGTTGAGCACGGTTTCAACGCCATGTCTATGAACACAAGACTCGCCTATGCCGGGCAGATCACCGGCCAGGGCATCTTCGATGACACCGTAAAAGACATCGACGGCGCCGTTGAGTTTTTGACTCACGAAGGGTTTAGAAATATTTTCATTCTGGGCTATAGCCTGGGCGCTTGTATGGCTGCACACTGGGCCGCAAACAGAGAGCATCCAAACGTGAAGGGGCTAATCCTCGAAGGCGTTCTCTATTCATCCCACGATTCTAAGAGGAAACAATTTACAAGATGGGGAAGTTTTCCCACTTACGAAGAAATAGTTGAGAGGGCAAAGGCCGTGCTTGGAAATGACCCTTACCACAGCCCCAATGATGAAATCTTTGTTGTATATCAGGCCAGGGGTCCAAACTCGGAACCGATAAGTGACGAAATCTTCACGTACAAGACCTGGTGGTTCATGGCAGGCCCTGAGGCTCATGCTGCTATGACGTACAAGCAGATTGATAAAATTAATCTGCCTATTCTAATGATCAGAGGGGAAAACGATCCAATTGTTGAGGACTGGGAAGCAGAGGCACTGGCACGAATCGCTAGAGAATCAGGCAATCAGAACGTCAGGGTAAAGCAGATCCCCGATGCAGGGCACGACTGTATGGAAAATTCCGATGAGATGATTAGAGAGATTATCCATATGCTCACCACATGGTCCAAAGACTAAGCAAACCGTGAACAAAATATTATGAAAAAAGACATAGTTTACTTTTTTGGGCTTTGGATTCTTTTTCGGTAGTGTCACCTATCCATTGAGTTAACGAGGAGACATTGCATGACTCGGAAGCGCAGGTTGCCAGAGCCAACCAACTAGGAAAGGAGGCGAGGCCAATGATGAGGCTCATGAAGAAAATCTCCAAAAAGCCGGGCTGCCGCCTGGGGCCCTGGTCCATGTAGGGGAAAAGAAGATGGAAGACGTCCAAATCCGGCTTATCTATTATTAAAGCGAGACGTTCGTGCAGAAATTGCACAGCTAGCCAGATGCACACTTCTATTTCAACTTCTTATCACTCTAAACCTGCATTTGCAACAAATGGAGTCTTTAACTAAAATCACACGCCGTAAAGCAATTTCTGCACGAACGTCCCGCTTCTGGATCTCGCCTATATCAACCCCTTTGTGTTGACTTCAGGCTTGGTAACGCCATCGTCACCTGCTTCTTCGCTCTTTAACGAGGCTGAATCGCTTCATGAAGTTCAAGAACTTCAAGCAGAGAAAGGTATCGCATTATGCAAGCCGCTCATAAAGTTCCTTGTTCTTGGACAATACTCGACGCATTGCTGCTTCGAAGCCGGAAGTCTGGTTCCGGCTGGGCAATGATATCCTCAATATATGCTATAACGAACTGATCGGCCAACAGACCAAACTTTTCTGCTTTTTCCCTAAGGAGTGCGGCTTTTGAGTCCTCAATTTCCACAGTGATTCTTGTCATAACGGATTCCTCCATTTATCAGTGTATAGGCATTATAGCCGAATACCATTTGGTCTTCAAATTTTTCCTCAAATAACGTTTGAGTTCACCTGCCGTTATGGAGCGCCAGCGGAATTGCGGTCAGGTGCAGCGTTTTGTACCTTTCTTAAAGACAGACTCATATCGAATAGCGTCAACTGGGCAAACATTCAAGCAACGAGCACAACTAAAACAATCTGCTGGTAATCTCTTGGCGTAAACCCGACCTTTTGCAGCCTCTAAAGGGCATGCCTTTATACAGACACCGCATTCGGTACACTTATCTTTGTCAATTCGGACACGGATAATGCTGAATTGTTCAGCTATCCATGAAACAAATCCGAAAGGGCAAATTAACTGACAGAAAGGACGGTAAACAATGAATGATCCCAATGAAGCAAGAATGACTGTCAGCAGAATGCTGAAGGTTTCAAAATCGAGATTGAATAGATTAAAAGGATTAAGATGGTGATAAATGACCGTTCCCTTACGTCCTCCGATAATACCGAATAGAAAAAGCAACATGGCGGCGAAAAGACCTGCTCGGATTGTGTTTGCCAAAACAAACGGAAGCTTCCGTTGTTTGATTCTTTGCAGGATTGGAACGCTATAAATCAACTCCTGCAAAGAGCCAAATGGACATGCCCAACCACAAATTATCTTATTGCCGACAACGGCGAGAACAATGAAGAAAAGGAAGGCGATTGTTTTAGCAATTGGATCAGGATACAGCCCCACCATCGACTTGAAGATTTTAACTGCACCCTCCATAGGGTTGGGTGATTTTCCCAAGAGAAATCCAGCAACGATTACAGAAAGCATGAGAGATACAATGTAGGGTGTCCGGGGATACCATTCACGCCTGTGTTCGACATCGGACAAGTCTGGGCGTCCCAGCCTAGCGAGAAAAACGAGGCCACCGAGAACTAATGCTGCATATACATAGTACTTGAGCATAGTATCACGATGAGAAAGAAGGTGTTGGGTAACATGCTGAAGTTCTTCAGGCGTAACACCTAATGCTCTGAAAGGTATTCGTTTGGAAACATCGAGCGGCAGTTTGAGTTCGCGGGCAAGGGCTTTACCTGTGACGTTCAGTGTTGGAGCAATATCACTAATCGACATATCAACGCTGAAGCTAGCCAAATCCTCTGGCTTGCCAGCTGGGTTCACTAAAATGCCGAAGCCTACGATGATTATTATGATCGCGGTTGTTCCAAAAAGCCAAAACCGCTGTCTCGCTGAGAATTGTGAGAACCAACGATGAATGTCCATCTTTCCTCCATCCCTATGGGAATTGGCATAATGCGGTGGTCACCTGCCGTTGATGAGCGGAAGCGATTCACAGGTCAGGTGGAGTGACTGGTTAAATGGCTCCTCCAAAAGCAGTCACTTGGCCTTAGCGGACCTCTTCAGGATGCCAACAACTGCATCTAAGACATTATTGAATGCCGAGGCGTGGAGCCTGCCGGCTTCAGTCTCCATCAAGGAAATGATGGCATGAAAAGCTTGCCTGGCCTTGCGTAGCTTACCCTTTGCAGGAAACCTGTCTCGAAATCATCATCAGTAATCTGGATGGCTGTCGTATCAAGTGAAA
>JAGMBW010000022.1 GCA_023129535.1 Desulfobacterales bacterium | reverse complement strand
GTTTTTAGCCACTGTCATTTGATTGTTCTTTATTTCACATAGACTATCTATAAAACGATTTAAAACCCTACAGAATGTGTTGAATACATTTTCTGTTACGTACATGAAAAGTCTTTATGGATTAACCATTTGTTGGTCTTAACTTCTCCAAATGCAGAGCACATAACCGTGTGTTTTTCAATAAAACCACTTAACAATGGGATGAACACGGACTTGAAAAAGCCGGCGCTTTTTTCAGCCGGTTATCCCGAGGCTAGATGTTGAGCTTTACAGGAAGAACATAGTTGGAAAATGCACCCTATATTATTTGGAACATAAATCCTGAATTGTTAGCCTTAGGACCAATCACTGTGCGTTGGTACGGTCTGTTTTTTGTTCTTTCGTTCATAATCGGATTTATAATGATGCGCTGGATATTTCAGCGTGAGAATAAGCCTATTAGCGATATAGATTCTCTACTAATTTATGTGGTGCTTGGGACAATCGTCGGTGCTCGTTTAGGCCACTGTTTCCTTTATGACCCTTTATATTATTTAAACAATCCATTTGAAATCCCAAAAGTTTGGAAAGGAGGGCTAGCGAGTCACGGAGGGGCAGTTGGGATCTTTGCAGCGCTCTTATTATATACACGGGATAAACCAAATCAGCCTTACTTGTGGTTGCTTGACCGAATCACAATCCCCACGATATTAGGCGCTTGTTTTGTTCGCTTGGGCAATCTTTTTAATTCCGAAATAATTGGAATCCCAACAACGCTACCATGGGCATTTGTTTTTGAGAAAGTAGATGATATACCAAGACATCCTGTCCAGTTGTATGAATCTATTACCTATGGCGTGATCTTTATCCTACTCTTAGTCTTTTATCGAAAGTTCCAGGGAAAATTGAAACAAGGCATTTTATCGGGGGTATTTTTGGTAAGCGTTTTTACAGCGCGTTTCTTACTTGAGTTTATGAAAACACGCCAAGCTTCTTACGGATATGATTTAACTATTAGTGTTGGACAATGGCTAAGCATCCCTCTTATTATTGCCGGAACGATTTTGCTTGTTCGTACCTATGGAGGCAAAGCGGATGCTGAACGAAAACTACAAAGAAATGTTACAAATCTTGTTGGAAGAAAACGTTAAATTCATTGTTATCAGCTTGTGTTTTGAGATAGCTGAAAAGCTGGAGTGAACCAAATTCTATATGTGTGCAAAAGACGACACCCCTGGAAGCTCATCACAAGGACTCACTGTGATCACCACCCACATCAATGCGGATTTTGACGCATTTGCCTGTATGCTGGCAGCCAAAAAGCTCTATCCGGATGCCCTTGTGGTCTTTCCAGGCTCCCAGGAAAAGACTTTGAGAGACTTTTTTGTAAAATCAATGGTGTATCTGTATAACATAGTGAGAATCAAGGACATCGATCTCAACGCTGTGAGTCGCCTCATACTGGTAGATACCCGACAGGCAAGCCGCATTGGCAAGTTTGCCAGCATCGTTCATCGCCCCGGCCTGGAGCTCCACATATATGACCATCATCCACCAATGCCCGATGACCTCTCGGGGAGCGTTGAGGTAACTCAGATGACCGGCGCCGCGGTCACCATCCTGACCAGGATACTGCGTGACAGGGAAATCCCCATCACCCCTGAAGAAGCCACTATCATGGCTCTGGGCCTTTACGAAGACACAGGTTCCTTCACATTCACATCCACGACAGAGGATGATTACCTTGCCGCAGCATACCTCCTCTCTAAGGGGGCGAATCTGAATGTGGTCTCAGACATCATCGCCCGGGAAATGACGCCCGAACAGGTCAGTATTTTGAACGACATGATTGAGGGGGTCACGCATCATGTCGTAAATGGTGTTGACGTGGCTGTCACCAGTGTCTCTTGTGATGAGTACATAGGCGATTTTGCGCTCCTGGTACACAAACTAAGGGATATGCAGAACCTGGATGTCATCTTTGCCCTGGCCAGCATGGAGAATCGTGTGTACATAGTGGCCCGAAGCCGTCTACCGGAGGTAGACATTGGCAAGATCGCCATGGCTTTTGGCGGTGGCGGCCATCCCTCAGCGGCCTCAGCTACCATTAGAGGACAGACCCTGATTCAGGTTGAAGAGAAGCTCTTGGATCTTCTGAACCATTTCATCGAGCCTAAGCAGTCAGCCAGAGACCTGATGTCCACGCCTGTCATACCTGTAGAACCGGCCGTGACTCTAAAGGAAGCCAACGACCTCCTTACCCGATACAATGTGAACGTGTTTGTAGTACTGGAATCCGATAAGCTTCTCGGCATCATCTCCCGTCAGGTTATAGAAAAAGGCCTCCATCACCAACTCGAACATGTGCCGGTGCGTGAATACATGACTACAGAGATCGAGACCGTAAGTCCTGATGCTCCCCTGGCGGAAATCCAGGAAAAGATCATAGGCAATAAACAGCGCTTGCTTCCTGTGATGGAAAGTGGCCGCGTGGTGGGCGTCATTACAAGAACCGATTTGCTCAATATCCTTGTAAGCGAACGTGCACGCATTCCTGAATTTGAAGCAGACAGCAAGCAATGGGGGATCAATGTGCGCGAAAGGAGGGTAGCCAAATTCCTTAGAGAACGCCTTTCTGAAGAGATCATAGAGCTGCTAATCGACGTTGGAAGAGTCGCCGATTCGCTTGGGTACAATGCTTACGCCGTGGGCGGTTTTGTGAGGGACATCTTTCTTTACCAGGAGAATTTTGACATTGACGTGGTCATTGAGGGTGACGGTATCAAGTTCGCCAGAGCCCTGGCCGCTTCCCTTGGTGGCCGGGTCAGGCCTCACGAAGCGTTCAGAACCGCTGTGGTGATCCTTCCGAACGGCCAGAAGATCGATGTGGCTACCACCCGGCTTGAATACTACAAATCACCCGGGGCGCTTCCCACGGTAGAAACCGGTTCCATAAAGCTGGACCTGTATCGAAGAGATTTTACAATCAATACCCTGGCCATAAAACTCAATCCCGAGCGATTCGGCACCCTGATCGATTTCTTTGGAGCCCAAAAAGACCTCAAGCAAAAAGCGATTCGCGTCTTGCACAATCTAAGCTTTGTGGAAGATCCCACACGGGTTTTCCGGGCTGTTCGGTTTGAACAGAGGTTCGGTTTTAAGATAGGGAAACTTACCCTGGGACTCATCGAAAACGCTGTCAAGATGGATTTCTTCAGGGAACTGAGCGGACGACGGCTATTTTCCGAACTCCGCCAGATATTGGAGGAAGAAAAGCCTGTCATGGCCCTGCAGCGCCTCAACGAATACAACCTGTTGAAGGTAATTCATCCGAAAATCGTGTATGACTCGGTCCTGGAGGCGTTGCTCCATTCTGTTGAGAAAGTCCTCACATGGCACAATCTGCTTTTTTTGGATGAGCCATGTAAGGCATGGATGGTCTATCTCCTGGCCCTTATGGAATCCGTTGAAAAAGGGGATGGGGACGCGCTTTGTGACCGTCTCCAACTGATCCAGCGACACCGGAAGGTCTTGATCGAGGAAAAGACAAAGGCAGAGGAGTCGATGAAATGGATGGCGTCTCAAGAAACCCTTAAGAACAGCGACGTTTACAGAAAACTCCACCCGTTTCACACAGAGACCCTGCTCTATATGATGGCAAGTACCACTCGCGAGTCGATAAAGCGAGCCATTTCCAATTACATTACCCGGTTAAGATCAACCACAACATTTCTGAACGGCAACGACCTCAAGGAGATAGGCTTCAAGCCTGGCCCCCTCTTCCGCGAGATCCTGGATAGCCTCCTTGATGCACGCTTAAACGGTGAGGTCAAAACCAGGCTAAATGAGATAGAATTTGTACGAAGAAATTGGAAAGCTACTTGATTGCGGAATGCGGATTGCAGAATAAGACATTTAGACAGGATTACAGGATAAACAAGATTTTTCCGTCCTGTACATCCTTTTATAAATCCTGTGTTACAACAATATTACTCTTTTCAAACGGCCAGCACTGGCTATAGTTGGCTAAATTTTTACTCTTCTTGATGTGAACAATCTAATACCTAACCCTGAGTGATTTTGGGGAGACTGAAGCCTTACCTAACAAACGAGGGGCGTGACTCAGGATATGTGTTTTGATTTACAGGATTAAATTAATCCAGTTCATCCTGTTAATCTTGTCAAAAAAATAGAGAGCTCAACTTGTACCAATTATGTTTCAAGGTTTTGATCTGAACAAATTGGTCGTCATGATCGTGCCGCTGCTGTTCGCCGTAACGATTCACGAGGTGGCCCATGGCTGGGTAGCCTACCGTCTGGGAGATCCCACAGCTAAGTGGTCCGGCAGGTTGACCCTGAATCCCCTGAAGCATCTTGACCTTATGGGCTCATTTATTCTTCCCTTGATGCTCTTCTTCTTGAAATCGCCCATTATCTTCGGGTACGCAAAACCGGTTCCGGTCAATTTCAACAATCTGTATCATGGACGGCGCGATATGATCTTAGTGGCCGCTGCCGGCCCTGCAGCCAACATGTTATGCGCCTTCCTGAGCGGCCTGTTGTTCAGGCAACTGCTTGCTATTAGCCCGTGGTGGGGCAAGTCGATCTTTTCAGGCGTTTTCATGGAGCTGGCATCAATGCTCGAATTCAGTGTGGTCATCAATGTCATCCTCGCCATATTGAACATGATTCCTATCCCACCACTTGACGGCGGCCGGGTCCTAACAGGCCTCCTTCCACCAGCTCAAGCCGCGCAATTAGCGCGGGTGGAACGCTTCGGAATTCTTATCGTCCTCTTCTTACTCTTCACCCATACGCTGGACTGGATATTTATTCCTATCTTGAAGCTGTTTCTGAAAATGTTCCTGGGATAGTGCAGGCTTCGGTCGACCTCGGCCACCACCTATTCCCTACCGGCTACTCCCTACTTCCTACCCCTTACTGCCTACTGCCTACTGTCGACTATTGACAATCGACAATCGACAATCTACTATCGCCTCCCTATCCCAATATTAAAGCTCAATATCTCTTTTCCTTCCACAATATGTTTTTGCGGTGTGCATAATTCGCCCACCATTGTCTTAAGATCAAAAATAACAATGTAGCCCTCATGTGCCTGCTCGGTTGAAAGATATTTGCCGGAAACCTGTTCGATCGCTTTATCCAGAGTCCTGGCGCCGTGCGAGCGGTTTATCTTGGTTTCGATGATGTATTTATGGCCCTGGTAATTCAAAAGAATATCCTTATCAGTATTTAACCGGGGTGCCTCTTCGCGGCTAAATCTTTCTGCACGCTGTTGAATATCCAATAACTCCTCGGGAATTTCCTCCATGTTTTCCCAATATTCAGTCGGGAAACCGGCTTTTTGAACCAGGTCGTGTGGGGTATTGAAACTTTGTTGGCGCTGTGCCACATAAGCCCTTCGATCGTCAAGAGGCATGGCGTTTAATTTTGCGAGTTCCTCGCCAAGTACTTCGATTTGAAATGGATCAGGCCTTAACATCTTAAAAATACAGAATTCCCTGTTTTCTTATAGGGTGAAGCCAAGGGGGAACCGTGACCAATGCGGTAAGAGCAAGAAACTCCCTGAAACTGCCTCGTTTCCAAAAGGTTCAGCAGTCGATTTGCATCATTTACTGAAACAAGCAAGCGTCACGGCCCAAATGCTTTTTCCGATTTTTCTTGCCCCGCTTGCCCCGTAGCTCCGGCAGATGGTACTGGGGTGGAATCATGTTCTTTTTATTCCTCTGGGGTAATCTGTGGATTTCATTCTGCGTCAATCTGCGGAATCTGCGGACCGAAAGAGCCTGCCCCGTGAAATCATGTTTGCTTTTATTTAACCGGGGTCAATAACGTCCCTAAAGTTTCCCATACAGGAAAAAAGATATCAAATTTTCTCCCGCAAACATCTATGCACGAGTCAATTTCCGGTGCCAGTACTGCGGGGACAGGTTTGAATCTCAAGACCTAACCTTCGATCATGTGGTCCCCAAGAGATACAGTGGAAAGACCGACCTGTACTGGAATCTGGAGCTAAAAGATTCTTAAAAAGCGCTCTGAGCAGGACAGGACCCCAAGGCTCTGCCATATCCACTTCTCTTTGTGGGCTTCAAGGGTCACGATGGGCTTCAAGCCATTCTTGTCAACGTACTCGAACAGAAACTCGAAATCGATCTTGCCCGCCCCGATGGCCAGATGGTCGTCACTGGTTCCGTCATTGTCATGTAGATGGAGCTCCTTCAGAAAGGGCCCCATGGACTTCAGCCAGCCCTCCATGTCCGTATTAGAGAAGGCACTCATGTGGCCTGTATCAAAACAGAAGCCCACTTTTTCCGTGTTTAGTCTGTTGAGGAGTTTAAGGAGTATCCCGGGGTCCTTTTCGTAGACATTCTCGATCATCAGGGTCGTCCCGGTGCCCTCCAGGTTCTGAACAAGGGGTGCCCATGTTTCAAGGGCTGTCTCGAGCCATTCGTCTTCGACTTCATGATATCTTTTTTTGTCATACCCTGTGTGACAGACGACAGATAATGGCTCAAATACAGGTATAAGGTCGAATGCTTCCTTCAGTCGGTCTCGACTTGCCTTCAATATCTTTTTGTCAATGCCCCCCGGTACAAGGTCAATGAAAGGTCCGTGAAGCGTGATCAAAAGACCTTCCTCTTGAAAGATGGAGGCCATTTCCGAAAAATCATTCCTGGAATGTGTGTCTAAGACTCCCCCATCAATCCCAATTTCCGGATTGATCCTGTTTTCAAGGACCAGGGACAGGTACTTCTCTTTCAGGAGTCTGAAAGGGATGCATATCTGAACCTTTCTTATGATATCGTCAAACATCGTCATTCGTTATTCTAAGACCGCCTGGATAGCCTCTCAAGACCCTGGGCGCCGTTTAAAGATAGGAAAAGTTCCAGGAAGGCCTCGTTATCGTCTATTAACAGAATCTTGGGCTTATTCATGACAGAAAAAGATCACCTTAAATCCATATCGAGCCGTCGCAACTCTTTGATCTCGTCCCTGAGTTGCGCCGCCTTTTCAAAGGCGAGCTCGCTGGCAGCCCTTTTCATCTCGGACTCCAGTTCCTCAATGGTTTTTTCCAGCTCATCCGGAGCCTTATAATCTGCCGCAGATTCTGAGACAGCGGGCACTGTCGCGTAGTCTGCCTCATAGACGGAGGTGAGTATGCTCGTAATCTCTTTTTGTATGGTCTCAGGGGTAATGTGATGCCTTTTATTGTACAGCTTCTGAAGTCTTTGCCGCCGGTTCGTCTCATCAACGGCCTTCTGCATCGACCGTGTTATATGATCGGCGTAAAGAATCACTGTGCCAAACACGTTCCTGGCCGCCCGCCCAAAGGTCTGTATCAGGGAGCGCTCAGACCGTAGAAATCCCTCCTTATCAGCATCCAGAATGGCCACCAGGCTAACCTCTGGCAGATCCAGACCTTCCCTGAGCAGGTTGATCCCGATCAGCACGTCAAAAACCCCAATACGCAGCTCGCGTATGATTGCAATCCGTTCCATGGTCTTAATATCAGAGTGGAGGTACCGGACCTTGACCCCCAGGTCCCTGTAATAATCGGTCAGATCTTCAGCCATTCGTTTGGTCAGGGTCGTAACAAGCACCCTTTCTTTGCGCTCCTCGCGGAGTCTGATCTCCTCGAGGAGGTCGTCTACCTGGTCGTCGGCAGGCCTCACCATAACCCCCGGATCGATGAGCCCTGTAGGACGGATAATCTGCTCCGAGACCCGCCCGCCGGCCATCTCAATCTCAAAGTCGCCGGGTGTGGCTGACACATAAATCACCTGGGATATCTTCTTTGCAAATTCCTCAAAGGCAAGGGGCCTGTTGTCCAGGGCCGAGGGAAGTCTGAATCCGTACTCGACTAAGGTCTCCTTTCGGGATCGATCTCCCCGGTACATGCCCCTCAACTGGGGAATCCCAATATGACTTTCATCAACAAAGAGGAGAAAATCCTCCGGGAAATAATCGAGCAAGGTCGGGGGCGGCTCTCCTGTGTTTCTGCCCGTCAGATGGCGCGAATAGTTTTCGATGCCGTGACAATAGCCCATCTCCCGCATCATTTCGAGGTCAAAATCAGTGCGCTCCTCGATCCGCTGGGCCTCAATCCATTTCTTAGCATCCCTGAAATATTTGATGCGCTCCTTGAGCTCTGTTTCTATGGATTTAATGGCCTTGTTTAAGGTAACCCTTGAAGTCACGTAATGGCTCGCCGGATAGATGATCACCCCCTTAAGGGGCCTCGCCACCTTTCCCAGTAAAGGATCGATTTCATAGATACGCTCGATGGTGTCACCAAAGAACTCCACGCGGATCGCTTTTTCGTCCTCATAGGCCGGGAAAATCTCCACCCGGTCGCCCCTGACCCGGAAGGTGTCGCGGTGGAAATCATAGTCGTTGCGGGAATACTGCATGGCCACAAGCCGCCGCAACATCACGTCCCGCACGAAGGTGGTGCCTGGCTTGAGTTCAAGACACATCTCTAAGTAATCTTCAGGGGCACCCAGGCCAAAGATGCACGATACGCTCGCCACCACAATCACGTCGCGCCGCGCCACTACAGACCGGGTGGCCGAATGGCGCAGTCTATCAATCAACTCGTTGATCGAGGCATCTTTTGCAATGTAGGTATCTGTGGCTGGCAGGTAGGCCTCAGGCTGGTAGTAGTCGTAGTAGCTGACAAAATACTCGACTGCATTGAGCGGAAAGGAGATCTTGAACTCTTCGTAGAGCTGGGCAGCTAAGGTCTTGTTTGGGGCAATTACAAGGGTGGGCTTGTCAACCCGGGCAATCACATGGGCCATGGTGAAGGTCTTGCCCGAACCGGTCACCCCCAGGAGCACCTGATGGCGGAGGCCTTTCCTGACCCCCCGACTTAGCTCTTCAATGGCCCCTGGCTGGTCACCTTTGGGCGTAAAGCCCGAGGTCAACTTAAAGGCGGACAAAACTCAGCTCCAGTCACCATTGGAGCACTGGAGTATTGGAGTGATGGAGTACTGGAGTGACGGGCTTGCGTTAAACTCGAAACTTGTAACTCGCAATGAATTCTTCTTATTCCATTACTCCAACACTCCATTACTCCAACACTCCCTATTTTATACAAACCTTCCTCACCTGCAACAGATCGGTGCTGCCGGAAAAGACCTTTTCCAGACCGTCCTGCTTCAGGGTCGTCATCCCGTCCTTGATGGCCTGATCTCGAATGTCTTCCATCTTGGCCTTCAACTGGATCAGCTTTTTCTGCTCGTCGGTTCCCATCAAGAGTTCATGAATACCCATACGACCCCGATACCCGGTATTGTTGCATTCAGCGCACCCTACAGCTTTGTATATCATAAAGTCCTTTGAATACGGGATATTCAGATTTTTTTCAAAATCTTCCGGCCCGTATTCCCTGACCAACTCGTCATATTCCTCTTTAGAAGGGTTGTACGACTTCTTGCAGCTTTTGCAAAGGGTACGAACCAGTCGCTGGGCAAGGATGCACAGTATTGCATCTGCAAAATTGAAGGGATCCATTCCCATATCGAGCAGCCGTGTGATGCTCTCAGGGGCGCTGTTTGTATGCAGCGTGGAAAAGACTAAGTGCCCGGTGAGTGAGGCCTCGATACCGATATGCGCGGTCTCCTTGTCGCGCATCTCACCTACCATGATAATGTCGGGGTCCGCCCTCAAGAATGCCCGCATGGCCGTGGCAAAATCAAAGCCTATCTTGTGCTGGATCTGAACCTGCCGCAGGCCCACCTGGGTGATCTCCACCGGGTCTTCGGCCGTCCATATCTTGACGTCAGGTTTGTTAATATAACCAAGGGCAGAATGGAGGGTCGTTGTCTTTCCGGAGCCGGTAGGCCCGCACACAAAGATAATCCCGTAAGGTTTGGTAATGACGCTCAAAAAGTTTTCATAATTCTTTTTTGAAAATCCCATCTTGTGTAGCGGTATGGGCTCACCGGCTGCCAATATACGCATCACCACGTCTTCCAGGCCGCCCGCCGTTGGCACGGTTGCCACCCGGAGTTCAATGTCCTTGCCACCATACTTTTTGAACTTTATCTTGCCGTCCTGGGGCTTGCGGCGTTCAGCGATGTCCAGATCGGACATGATCTTGATGCGGGAGACGAGTGCAGCACGATAATTGTATGGAACAGTCTGGTAAAGCCCGCACGCGCCGTCAACTCTGAACCGAACCTCGGTACTTTTCTTTCCGGGGTACGGTTCGATATGAATATCCGAGGCATTCCGGGCATAGGCATCCAGGATGATCTTGTTGACGAGCTGCACAATCGCGCTGTCCTCTTCGCTCACACCCCTTTCCGCCTCGTCCATCTCATCCTCTTCTACAGCCAACTGGTCAAGGATCTGGTCAATAGAGCTCTGCTCTTTTTCATCATGGAAGAACAGGGTGATATATTTAAGGATATCCTCTCTGAGTGCCACGTGGAAGACAGGGCTCTTCCCGGCAAAAACGGACTTGATCATGTCTATTTTCTGAAGATGATACGGATTGTCAATGGCAATAATAATCTTTTCGTCATCTTTTCCGATAGGAACCCAGAAATTCTTTTTCATGAACGGCACCTTCAGGCCGTGCAAAAGCTCACCCGGAATTGGAGCCCGATCATTATACTCAACAAACGGTGTCTTATAATAGTGGCTCAGGGCCTTCCCAATATTCTGTCTGGAAATCTTGTAGTTTTTCATCAGGAGGAATTCAACATCCTGCCTGGCCTTCCGTGCCTCCAGAACCGCCTTGTCAAGTTCCTTTTGAGTCAAAAGCCCGTTCTCTACGAGATAATCAAATTTGCCCGGACGGGCCTTTGCCATCCTTTTCTGGTTGAATAGAGCAATCCCAAGGGTCTTGGCCAGCTCCCGGACCCCCACTTCGTCTTGGTCGGTAAAGGCCGCACCATCCTTGCGATTGATAAGCTGAATGGCACCCATTAGATACTTCTGGAAGGTTATAGGCGCCACCAGAACCTGTCGCGTTCGAAACCCGGTCTTTTGGTCCCAGCTTTTATCGAATCTCAGCTTCGGATCGATAGCGGCCAATTCATTATCATCGTACACGTTCCTGATGTTGATCAACTGTCCTTTGTGTACCGCATAGCCTGAAAGACTTGTAGTGGAGATGGGCACACGTATCTCGCTGATCTCATCTCCAGATTTGACCCGCGACACCAGCTCCCTCTTGATCCCGTCCACCATGTACACCGTGAGCCGCTCAGCTTCAAATAACTTGACAATGTCGTCCTTTAGATCAATTAGAATTTCGTCGGTGTTGGTTGCAGCGTGGATACGGTTCGTAATGTCCAAGAGCCTATCGCCATAGCCTGCGTCTCGTTTCTCAGCAAGGCCCTTTGCGGCTTTGTTATTAGCTGCCTGCCTTTTTGACATGTCTAATACGACCATGGCAGATCAAGTCTCCATTTGCTGTTCTGTCATTTGTCACCGCGAATTTAGGAATTTAGGAATTTAGGGATTACTTCCTTCAATTCCTCAATTCCTCAATTCCTCAATCGTAATTTGTCATTTCATATCTTTGTTCTTGTCCTTAATAAAATACAACTTGTACAATTTTTTGCCCCCGCCCCAGATCAGAAGCACAGCAATAAAGTATCGTGCAAAGTTCAAGAAAGTAAACCCCGGTGATGACCGAAGGGCATACGGAGTCTTGACGCAAAGCAGCACGCCCATTGCGATCAAAAGGACACCCCATACAATTTGAGACACGTTACGTTTATCAAAGGCCATAACTGATCTACATAATTTATGATACCTTCACAATGTTGTCAATCCTTATCGCTCAAGCATCCCTTAACCCCAACCCGGATAAACCCGAACAAACAATGTAGAATAATGAACAAGGAATTCTGAATGTCGAAGTTTTACGCTTCTCACTTCGTTATTCGATATTCAATATTCGATATTCATTATTAAACGCCTACTTAACCTCCTCAACTTTTAAGACAAGGTGATCCATCCCTACGACACGGATCTTTGCGCCCGTCTCGATCGGTTCTGCCGCCTCAGCATTCCAGAGTTCCCCATGCACAAAGACTTTCCCTCCCGGTGCAAGCGTTTCCTTGACCAAACCCACATCTCCGATCAATCCCTTGTCGCCGGTCCTGGGTTTGGATATCTGAGAGCGAAACACCAGGCTGGCCACGAACACAAAAAAGCCAGAAATCATGATAACCATAGGAATCAGTACGCGCCAGGACAGACGCAACCCGGCTGGGCCCCCCTCGAACAGCATCAAGGACCCCAAAAAGAGCGAGATGATGCCGCCAAGGCTCAGAAGACCGTAGCTGGCCACCTTCATCTCAAGAATAAAGAGGACAAGAGCAACGCCAATCAGCAAGATCCCTGCATAGTTGACCGGAAGCGTCTGAAAGGCAAAGAAGGCCAAAATAAGGCAGATGGCCCCAACAACACCTGGGAATATAGCGCCGGGATGGGAAAGTTCAAAATAGATTCCGGCCATGCCGATCATCATCAGAACATAGGCAATGTTGGGATCACTCAAGGTCTTAAGGATCTTATCTCTGAGGCTTTCCGTGAGGGCCACCCGCTTGACTCCTTTGGTGCGTAGTATTCCTTTATCCTTCAACTCTCGACCATCGATCTTCTCAAGGAGATCGTCCAGATCCTCGGCAATGAGGTCAATGACCTTGAGCTCCAGGGCCTCTTTCTCTGTGACTGAGACGCTTTCACGAACCGCCTTTTCAGCCCACTCGCTGTTGCGACCCCGTTTTTCTGCAATGCCCTTTGTATACGCTACCATATCATTGACGACCTTTTCGGCCATGGTCTTGTCCATCTTCTTTTGTCCAAGACTCACAGGATGTGCTGCACCAATATTGGTACTGGGGGCCATGGCAGCAATGTCTGCCGCCAAGGTGATCATCACCCCCGCTGAGGCCGCCCGCGCCCCGCTGGGAGAAACAAAGACAACCACAGGTATCTCAGAGGCGAGGACGGACATGACGATTGAACGCATGGAAAGGGCAAGGCCTCCAGGCGTGTCAAGCTGAATCACCAGACAGGCAGCCCCTTCCCTGGAGGCCTTCTCCATATTTCTTATCACATACTCTGCCATGCCTGGATTGATGGTGCCTGAAACTTTCACCACGTAGACCTCTCCCTTGGCGCAATGGGCTGCAAGGGGAAAACCGCCTATGAGAAGAGCCACAAGGAGGACCACGATCGCGAGATTTCTAAGTACACGCATTCTTGAATACGATTCCGTATTATAATTTGGTTTATTCATTTCAAAATGTCCAAGTACGTCACCGAATTCACGAGTTAGAGCACTAAGCCTTTTCATAGGCCTCCTGAAGCTTTTGCATATCTTTCCAGACATCGGCCTTCTTGGAAGGGTTTCGCAGAAGGAAAGCCGGGTGATATGTGGGAAGAAGATGAATTCCTTCATAGGTATGGAAATGGCCCCGTAATCGAGAAATAGGCGTATTGGTTCCAAGCAGTGTTTGGGCAGCAATAGTGCCAAGGGCACATATCAGTCTGGGTTTTATGGCCCTCAACTGCCTGCGGAGAAAAGGAATGCAGGTAGAGATCTCGTCCGCTTCAGGATTTCGATTCCCCGGAGGGCGGCACTTTATGATATTGCAAATATAAACATCCTCTCGGGTCAATCCAATGGCCCGGAGTATCCTGGTGAGCAGTTGGCCCGCCTGACCCACAAAAGGCTGGCCCTTTAAATCTTCTTCGTACCCTGGGGCTTCGCCTACCAGGACCAAATTTGCCCGGGGATTGCCCGCTCCAAAAACAATGTGCTTCCGCCCCTTGTGGAGCTTACACCTCCGGCATGTGCCAAGATCTTTTCGGATCATGTCCAGGGTTTCTGCCATGGCCTCTTTGCCCCAGTCATTTAAGATCCTGAGAGACTCTTCAGACAGGGCCACGCCTCCATACCCCAATCCACCTATATATTGGAGATAGCCCTTGAAATCCTGCCTGATCTCAGAGAAAACGCGGCTAAAATCATTGTTGAATGATTGAACTGATTCGGTCATGGGTACCGATCCCTGATACCGGATGCCTGATGCCGGATACTGGATGCCGGATGCCTGATATACATGCCTGGTGCTTGATGGTTGATGATGGTGTGCAGGGCCATCGGGCATCCGGGATCAGGCATCATGCATCGGGCCTCTTCTTTTAATTTCCAACACTCTATCCAATATTACGCCGGCAAGTGCCCCCTTGTCCATGAGCGGCAGGGCTTCGGTCCGTCCGTCTCTGTAGAGAAGGCTCACCTGATTGGTGTCCGAACCAAACCCTGAATCACTCTGTCCGATAAGATTGGCAACAATAAGGTCTAAATTCTTTGCAGTTAGCTTGGCACGGGCGTTTTCCGTCAGGTTTTGGGTCTCGGCTGCAAAACCAACCAGAATCTGACCTTTCTTATTCTCTCCCAATGCCTTCAAGATGTCCGGGGTCTGTTCAAGGAGTAAAGGCCGCGCCATCTCTTCCTTCTTTACTTTGTGTTCAAAAATACTGGCCGGTCTCCAGTCCGATACCGCAGCGGCCTTTACTATGATCGTGGTCTGTTCCACATGGTCCATCACTGCATTCAACATCTCGTCAGCAGTCCTTAGCCGGATCACCCTGACGCCCTGAGGATCAGGAAGCACCGTGGGCCCACTAATCAACAGAACCTCCGCCCCTCGTCGCCTGGCAACACGCGCAAGGGCATACCCCATCTTGCCCGAAGAAGGATTACTTATGAACCTAACGGGATCGACCGGTTCCTGAGTAGGTCCGGCAGTTATCAAGATCCGCTCTCCAGTTAGGTCCTGTGGAGACAAAAGCAAACGAAATTCCTCTGCTATGGTCTCAACATCTGGCAATCGACCTGGTCCCTCGTGGCCACAGGCCAGTGAACCGGTCTCGGGACGGAGCACCTTGATCCCGGCCTGCTCAAGCCTCTTTACGTTGTCCTGAACCACACGATTTTCATACATGTGAACGTTCATGGATGGACAAACCAGGATTGGAGCCCGAACCCCTAAGACAAAGGTAGTCAGGGGATCGTCTGCAATCCCATGGGCCATCTTGCCAATGATATTAGCAGTAGCTGGCGCGATGACGACACCATCCGCCTCATCTGCCCATGCGATGTGTCGAAAGGTAGTATCGTCTTGCCCCCCGAAACGGGTCCACACAGCGTGTCCTGAAAGGGCCTCAAAGGTGACAGGACCAACAAAAGCCCTGGCACTCCTGGTCATAACCACCCGGGTGGAGGCACCGGACTTAACAAGGACCCTCAGAAGATCCACGGCCTTGTAAGCAGCAATCCCGCCGCAGACTCCCAGGACAATCTGTTTGTCTTTGAGTGGATCTGGCATTTCGTTATTCGTTATTCGTTATCCGATGGTGCAGAGCGCATGGCGCAGAGCGCATAGCGTTTCTTCTTGCGCTTTGCCCTTTGCGCTCTGCGCTCTGCCTTACTTCAACAAACCCTCTTCTGCCGTTCCCATCGTCGGGGCGACCCAAATTTCGACTTCGGTCTTGAACTGTCTTTCACTAATGTTAATGATACAGGTGCGATTCGGCTTGTTGAAAAACATCATCGTGTGGGGGGACTTGACAGAAGTCCAAAGGTGCCAGTTATCCTTTGCCATATTGTTCTGAAAAAACCTGATCAAAGAGTTTATCTCCACGCGTCCCGCCAGCACGAGGCCCCCAGCCGTGAAATCGGGAGAGATGTGAATAAGACTCCTTTTTTTGTTCAGCTTGAGTTCCGAAGGGACCAGAACATCTTCAAAGTCATAGTAAAGAGGCGCCCGCGTCTTATCCTGCTTGCTTGCGACAGCTTCTAAACCCTGTGACCTTTTGGTTTTTGTTTTCGAACCGACGCACCCAAAAAAGATCATGGACACAAGCAACAGCGCTGAAATTCCCACAAAAATCCTTAATCGTCTCAAATTTGCCATAACCATCCCTCCCAATACTATTTTGGATTTTGGCCTGCCCTGCCCGCCCTGGCGCGACATGCGTGACTCAAGCTGTAGTCCCTGCGAATCAGGTCTGGGCCAGGGGCGCGACATGCCTGAATTAATCTACTGAGCCTATAATCCCGGCCCGCCCTGGCGCTTCAGCTTGTTGTAAGCTATCAAGCCTATAATCCCGGTCTGGGCCAGGGTCTGGGCCAGGGATTGCGGATTTAATAAAATTAGCCAATCCAAATTCTTTTTATCAACCTCATAGAACATAGTCAAGCAACACATTCGATTTCGGATTTCGGATTTCGGATTTCGGAATGAAAAACAATTGCAGTATTCAGCATCGAGTTTGGATCAACACCTTTTGTAACCAATCTGATTTACAGCGAAAGCATGTGTAATCCAAATCCGCATAGCGCTTGCCGGCTTGAGAACATCACCGAAATCCGCATAGCGCCTGGCGGCTTGAGAACATCACCGCATTCCGAAATCCGCATTCAGTATTCCGCATTCCGAAATCCGAAATCCGAAATCGTCTCATTCTTCCAAATGAGACAGGCTCTCTGCCCCCAACCGCATGGGCCAGAAGACGGCCAGCACATTGATGGCTGCCACTAATGCAAAGGAAAGCGTGATCCATATCCATCGGACCAGTGGTATTGCCTCCCCGCGAAGTCTGGCCATAAAAATCGCGTAGACAGGACCTGCCTCCAGTACAATGATTGATCCAATAAAACCCATGCACAAAAACATGAAGAGCATCCCGCCAAACCCGGTGGCCACCTGCGCCATGTTCTCAAGACGGAAATCAGGATAAGCAGCTCCCAGACCCACACCCATGGCAGTGATACCAAATACCATAAAAAAGATAGTTATTGTGGACAGCCCCATCATAAAGGGACTCACTGAAAGCAACTTGTTTGTAAGCACGACAAGTATCTCACTTAAAATGAGCAAAGGCACAAGGTACGTCCAGAACTTCACCCAAAGGAAGGTCTTCACAGGGATGGGCGCCGATCTTACGATCCAAAAGGCCTGTCCCTCGATACTCACGGCAGGGAATACAAAGCGTACTGCCATGGCGGCAAGCACAAAACCGGCCAGGCCCATGTTCAAAAAAGAGAGGATGTTTTGAAGATAGAAGGTCTTAATCGGCGCCTTGTCAATGGGAAGCACCTTGAAGTTGTACAGATAGATGACAATAAGGGCCCCCAGGAGAAACAGTTGGGACCACTGGGTATTGTCTCGAAAGAAGGTCTTGATATCCTTTGAAAGGAGTGCACCGACCTGCCCGGAAACCGGCAAGAACCGTATCCAGCCTTTGCGAAACCCCCTCTTTTTAGCCCGTAGTCCGCACCGGGCCACCTGGGCCTTTGAAACGCCCTTGAAATAAAAGATCCCAGCCAGCTTTATCAAAACGAATACCATGGACAAAGCGCCAGTTGTGGAAAGTCCCAGATAAAACAGGGCCATACCACTTGTGCCCGTCAAGATCGGCCATAAGCTCTCGAGTATCCAGGTAGTGGGCAGGAACGGGGAGCCAGGGGCCTCAAGAGATCTAAGATAAACAGCTAAGGTCCCGAGGGCGGCCGGGTCTACCAATCTTTCCGGCCTCATGAATCGAAACATGAAATACAAAACGATAACCAGAACCATGGAAAGGAGAACAAATATATTCCGCATCCGGTTGGCCGGAAGAGATACCACCAGAAACAAAACAATCAATGTGCCGATGGCAGAGGCCAGCACGCAAAATGGAAGGAACGAGTAAGCGAGAGCCACATAGAAGTAAAGGCCTGCGCTATAAACCAGGGCATAGGCCAAAAATACGGGCAGCCCGAACAAGAACAGCATCCAGGAACTGTCAAAGGTGCTCTCAAGCCAGCGAGCAAGGAATATCTTTTCAACCGTGACCGGAGCCGCGTGGATCAATGGCAGGTCTTTTGAAAGATAGAGCGTGGAAAGGGCTGTAAGGATACTGCTGAATATGAGGACAGAAAAGAAGGTAAGAAGCACCATGGATAGAAGCTTTCGAGCCAGGATATCGCCGAATCCTTCAATACCATGAAAGTACTGCAGGACACGATAAAACACAGCAAAGATTCCTGCCCAAAATAGAAAGCTTATCAGAGCAAGCAGAATCCTCACCCATGCCCTCCCCTCAAGCCGCGCCTGGAGCCGGTGCCTGAAGGCCCATATCCGAGGTTTCAGCAATGTGAGTACGGTTTGCACGGTGTGGTTTGTCCTTGACAGCGTTCAGTAAGTCTTAATACACTGATTTTTGAACAGAATAAAGACCTATAGGAGGAAAAAACTATGAAAACATCTATAGGCATGACGGTGACCGAACACATTCTGGAAAGACAGCGTGAAAACCCGGAGGCCACAGGCGCTTTCTCACGACTCCTTTCAGAACTGATTGTCGCTGCAAAGATCATCTCAAGGGAGGTCAATAAGGCAGGGATCGTAGATATCCTGGGCTATGCCGGTCGGGATAATATCCAGGAAGAAGAGGTGCAAAAACTCGATGATTTTGCCAATCGCACCATCATTGATAGGATGAGTCACATGGGCCAGCTCTGTGTCATGGCATCTGAGGAAGACGCGGATATCATTGAAATTCCTTCCAGGTACCCCAGGGGGAATTATGTACTTATCTATGACCCGCTGGACGGCTCATCAAACATTGATGTTAATGTAAGTATCGGGACGATCTTTTCCATACACAGGAAGATAACCACCGATGAAGATGGCACCTTGAGCGATGTCTTGCAGCCGGGATACAAGCAGGTCGCCGCTGGTTATTTCATTTACGGCTCCAGCACCATGATGGTCTATACAACCGGACAGGGCGTTCATGGCTTTACACTATTTCCAGGCATAGGAGAATTCTTGCTTTCCCACGAAAATATTCAAATTCCAGAGCGCGGTAAGATCTTTAGTGTGAATGAAAGCTATTACAACTACTGGAGTGACGGCGTCCGGCGCCTCGTGGACTATTTCAAGTCTCTTGAGACCAAGCCAGCCTATACTGCCAGGTACATCGGCTCTTTGGTCTCCGACTTTCACCGGAATCTTTTGAAAGGCGGCATCTTCATGTATCCTGCAGACACCAAAGACCCCAAAAAGCCCCACGGCAAACTGCGTCTAATGTGCGAGGCCAATCCCCTGGCTTTTGTTGTAAGGGAAGCAGGTGGCTATGCCAGCACAGGGGAAAAACCGATCCTTGAGGTAGAACCCGAAGAGCTCCACCAGAGGGTACCGCTCTTTATCGGAAGCAAGAAGGATGTGGAATTGGCGGAAAAGTACGTGCAGGGGAAGATATAGGATTGCGGATTGGGGATTGCGGATTGCGGATTTAACTAAAATTGTGGCGTTTTAGTAGAATGATTCCAAAATAACATTACGGTCGAAGCTCCCCACAGTTTGCTGCGGGGAGCTTCAAAAAGAGCTTTCAGGCTACTACTCAGTAAGCACGAAAAGATTTCGGGTTATTTATGATATCAATAGAAGAATCTTATTCTCAATCTGCAATAAGAGACTGATAAAGTCGGTCGATGTCGGCTATGAGCCTCTCTTTCCCATGGTGCTTTAACGCATAATCCCTTCCCCTTTGACCCATTTCTTTGCACGAATCGGGATGTTCGAGCAAATATTGGAGGCCATGGGCAAAACCCTCTACATCACCCGGATTTACCAGAACACCCCGCTCACAGACCTCAAATTCACCCTCTTCTAATTCCGAA
>JAGMBW010000219.1 GCA_023129535.1 Desulfobacterales bacterium | reverse complement strand
GAATAGTGTGCTGGTCTACCTTCCATGATCGCCATATTATAGCCCTGCTGAGCTTCTTGACCGTGATAGGGTCATTGATGGTCAGTTATGCCCGGGCCAGGGCTGAAGGATTGAATATCTCCTGTAAAGTGGGGCTTTTTACCCGTTTGGAACGGTTTATTGTGTTGACTCTCACGCTCCTCACCGAGCAACTTCTGATTGGGCTTGTCGTCCTTGCCTTATTGAGCAATTTTACTGCCCTGCAACGCATGTTTCACGTCTATAGGCAGTCGCTACGCCAGTAGCTGGCTTTAATACCCTAACACAATAAACCCAATAAACACGATAAACACTAGCGTAGAGGTATGAATATGTATTCTAGAATGCTCGTGCTTCGGTTCCCAAAGACAGAAGTGGAAAAACCGATCGTCTGTTTCCTCGCCAGTGACTTCGACCTCACATTCAATATACTTAAAGCGACCATACTGCCCCGCAAGGAAGGGGTCATGGTCATGGAACTCTCTGGAACAAGAAAAGGTTTTAACAAGGGGATTCAATACCTGAAAGAGCAGGGGGTGCAGATACACCGAGTCGGCCAAGATATCAAGCGCAATACCGCTAAATGCACTCACTGCGGTGCCTGCACAGCAGTCTGTCCCACAGGTGCTCTGTCCGTAAAGCGGCCTGAGATGACCGTCGTGTTCAATCACAAGAAATGCAGCGTATGTGGCCTTTGTGTCCCAGCCTGTCCCCCCAGGGCTATGGAGATTCGCACCACAGGGAACACGATTTTGAAGTAAACAAGCACGCCCAGAAGACGTGTTTTTGGAGTAATGGAGTAATGGAGTTATGGAAAGACCAAATGCCGAAAACATTTAGGATTCTTAGGGCTTTTTCCAATACTCCAGTTCTCCAATACTCCAACACTCCTTGAAAATCGTAAAAGTAGAGCCTATGAACTCTGACCCCGCCCAGAGGACGGGATTTGCCAGATCGCAATGAAAAAAACTGTGGCCGTTGCCTTGAGTGGCGGCCTTGATTCCGCGGCCAACCCCATACTACGTGATTCGTATTGATAAGGAGCAAAACAGACTGGTTATTGGCTCCAAGTTCGAACTAACAGCCACAGAATGTATGGTGATACAAATAAAAAAGGGGTTACGCAATCAACGTAACCCCTTAATTTTCTCGTGGTAGCGGGGGCTGGATTCGAACCAACGACCTTCGGGTTATGAGCCCGACGAGCTACCATACTGCTCCACCCCGCATCAATTTAAATTATTTTAAATCTATTCCTTTATGCTGTCAACAATTATTTGGAAAGCCGTATCAACCGTTGTATGAGTTTGTACCCATCAGCGAGAAACAGGCCCCGAGACTCAGCAGTTTCCTCGCTGAAACCGCCAGAGCCATGCGGTGGGGCGGGAATGCCAGTTCCACAGATGGCAAACGGGACCGGCTCTCTGGTATGCGTCCTGACAGAGATAGGCGTGTAGTGATCCGTTGTGACCATGATACGGAATTCCGAAAAGCCCTTCATTCCATCCGACACCTTCCCCACAACCATGGCGTCAAATGCTTCAATAGCAGAGATCTTTTTATCCAGCAAACCGGCGTGCCCGGCCTCGTCCGGTGCCTCCACGTGCACGTACACCAGGTCAACACCTTTGAGGGCCGACAGGGCGTATGCCCCTTTCGCCTCGTAATCCGTATCAAAATACCCGGTGGCACCCGGAACCCTTATCACCTCAAGCCCTGCATAAACGCCAATCCCTTTCAAGAGATCCACGGCAGAAATCATGGCCCCCTTAAGCCCTGTCTTCTCTTTGAAAGCCTCCAGTTCCGGTGCATACCCCTGACCCCACAACCAGATATGGTTGGCCGGTTTCAGCCCCTTTTCAATGCGCCCTTTGTTGATCGGATGATCTTTTAAGATGCCACTTGCACCCTCCATGAGCTGAAGCAGCGCCCCGTGAGAGGTCATACGATCCAGGTAGGGGCCAACCGCCTGGCCGGTAATATCATGAGGAGGCGTGGTGTCAGTGTGTGCCGCCCCGCCATGCCAAACCATAAGATGCCGGTAACTCACGCCAGGATAAAACCGAAATGTGTCATCTCCCAATGCCCTGTCCAGGTCCTCGATAATGCACCGGGCTTCATCAGTGGTGATGTGACCAGCGCTGTAATCGTCCATGGTCAATACGCCATTTGGAGTGGAAAGGGTGACCAAATTGCACCGGAAGGCCACATCCGTCTCGGACAGATGGACGCCAAGGCTTGCCGCCTCCAGGGGGGCCCGCCGCGTTAGTGTGGATTTCGGATCGTAGCCTAAGATACTCAGGTTGGCCGTATCACTTCCCGTTTCGCACCCCTCTGGAAGGGTTTGTGCTAAACCGAGTTCTCCATGGTCGGCTATCCAGTCCATATGGGGAGTACGGGCTGCCGCAAGCGGGGTTTTGCCTCCAAGCTCCGCAATCGGGTAATCTCCCATCCCGTCCCCTACCAGGATGATATATTTCATCTCCAATCCTCAATTCGGATCAGAACAGTCTTGTCCTTGACCATTTCAAGTCGATCGATTTCCGCAAGGGCCTCCCGCACAGCCGCCTCCCTGGCCTCATGGGTAATCATGACAATTGGTACGGCACCCACGAGGTCTCGCCCTTTCTGGTGGACCGATTTGATGCTGATCCGGTGCTTTCCCAGGATCCCGGAAATCTTGGAAAGCACTCCTGGCCTGTCTTCGGCTGAAAATCGAAAATAATACTCGCTCTGCAGCTCTTCGATTGCCTTGATCCGCCTTGCCTTCACATCTGCTGCCTGATACCCCAAAGACGGCACCCTTCCCACCGCACCTTTCAGGATATTGCGGGCAACATCTACCAGATCGCTGACCACCGCGCTGCCCGTGGGCATCATTCCAGCCCCTGGGCCGTAGAGCATCACGTTGCCCACTGCATCCCCTTTTATGTAAAGGGCGTTGTACGCTTCATTCACATTGGCAAGCATACTGTCATCCGGTATCAATGTAGGATGCACCCTCGCCTCGATCGCTTCACCATCGTCTTTTGAGATGGCCAGGAGTTTGATACGGTATCCGAACTCTTTCATGAACCTGATGTCAACGGGTGTGACCTTTGAAATCCCCTCTGTATAGACAACTCCAAAATTTATGGGCACACCATAAGCGATACCAAGGAGTATGGTCAGTTTATGGGCTGTGTCGATCCCTTCGATGTCGAAAGTCGGATCTGCCTCTGCATAACCAAGGGCCTGAGCCTCCTTCAAGACCTCTGAAAAGGGGCTTCCCTCCTCCGTCATTTTCGTCAAAATATAATTGGCAGTGCCATTCAAGATGCCGAAAAGGCTTCCGATACGGTTAGCAACCAGGCCTTCCTTCATTGATCGAATCAGAGGGATACCACCGCCGACGCTCGCCTCAAAGCCCACCTCCACGCCCTTTCGCAAAGCTGCAGAAAAGATTTCATCCCCGTGAACAGCCAGAAGCGCTTTGTTGGCCGTAACTACGTGTTTGCCGTTTTCAATCGCTTGTAAGATAAAGCTCTTTGCCACTTCATAACCGCCAATCAGCTCCACAACAATGTCAACCTCGGGGTCATCAATGACCGTTTTGCCGTCTCTTGTAAGGAGGCTGGCATCCACAGCGACCCCCCGGTCCGTTTCCAGATCAATGTCAGCTATCCATTTTAGCGCAAGTGAGGCCCCCAGGCGCGACTCGATCACCTCCCGGTTTTCCAGCAAGATCTTCACCATGCCAGAGCCCACGGTTCCAAACCCCAACAAGCCAATGCGTATTTGCTTCATCTCCTTACCTCAGAATCGGCATAGCGCAAAGCGCATGGCGGCAAATAGAAATATAACGCTATGCCCTTTGCGCTATGTCCTTTGCGCTATGCGCTATGCCCTCTGCGCCTTGCGCTATGCGCTCTGCAGCATCTTCCGTATCCCCCTGATGGCTTGATTGATGCGCATTTTGTTTTCTATCAGGGCAAATCGAACGTATTCGTCCCCATATTCGCCAAAACCAAGCCCCGGCGAAACAGCGACCCTGGCTTTATGGATCAACATTTTTGAAAACTCAACAGACCCCATTTCAAGGTATGGCTCAGGAATCCTTGCCCAGACGAACATGGTCCCCCTGGGTCGCTTCACCGGCCAGCCTATCCTGTGCAGCCCGTCTATCAGGGCATCACGCCTGGTCTTGTATGTCTCGACGATCTTCTCAACACAGTCCTGAGGCCCGTTTAGCGCAATAATGGATGCAATTTGAATCGGTTGAAAGATGCCATAATCGAGATAGCTCTTGATGCGACGAAGTGCCCCGACAATCTCAGGATTGCCAACGCAAAACCCCACACGCCACCCCGGCATGTTATAACTCTTGGAAAGCGAAAAAAATTCTACCGCGATATCCTTGGCTCCAGGCACCTGAAGAAAGCTGGGGGCCTCATAGCCATCAAAGACAAGGTCTGCATAGGCAAAATCGTGAATCACTAAGATGTCATGCTCTTTCGCGAAATTTACAACCTTTTCAAAAAACGCCAAATCGACCACTTCGGTTGTAGGGTTGTGTGGGAACGAGATGATGAGCATCTTGGGCCGGGGCCATGTCTGCCTTGTCGCAGCAATAAGATCTTCAAAAAAATCCCGGTCCGGACCCAATGGAATCCCCCGCACATCCCCACCAGCAATGATTGCCGAATAGGGATGGATCGGGTAGGTGGGATCCGGCGAGAAGACGACATCCCCCGGGCGTATCGTTACCAGCACAAGATGAGAAATCCCTTCTTTGGCGCCAATGGTGACAATCGCTTCGGTTTCCGGGTCTATATCCACGCCAAACTTGCGTCTGTACCAGTCGGCAATGGCCACCCTGAGCTTTGTGATCCCCATGGATGCTGAATACCTGTGATTGTGGCCCTTTCCGGACGCCTCTATGAGCTTATCCACGATGTGCTTCGGCGTTGGCATATCAGGATTGCCCATCCCAAGGTCAATAATGTCCTCTCCCGCACGGCGGGCATCCATCTTAATCTTGTTCACCGCCGTAAAGACATAGGGAGGAAGCCGATTCAAACGGGCAAATTCTTTCATGGTGCAACCCTTCTATCAGGTTTAATTTCCTTCTTCTTGAACATATTATTACACCACAGCATGGCTGATGTCAAAAAGATTTCTTTTGACTTATTGGGGATGTTATACTAATTTTATCAAAAATATGACCACATAAACCCAACGGAGCGTGGCATGAACGAGTCTCTTACTTATCAAGATGCCGGAGTCGATATCGATAAAGCGAATCGATTCATAAAAACGATCAAGAAAATCACCAGGGAGGCCCCCCAGTCCGGGGTAATTGCTGGCATTGGAAGATTCGGCGGCCTCTATTCCCTTGACACAAACCAGTATGAAAAGCCTGTTCTGGTGACCTCCGCGGATGGGGTGGGCACCAAAATCAAAGTTGCTTGCATGATGGACAAGCACGACACTATCGGGATTGACCTGGTCGCAATGTGTGTCAATGATATCGCGGTGGAGGGTGCCAAGCCTCTATTTTTTCTTGATTATCTTTCCGTGGGAACCCTTGTCCCCGAAACAGGAGAGGCGATTGTCCGGGGAATTGTCGAGGGCTGCAAACAGGCCAGGTGTGCTCTAATCGGGGGTGAAACAGCAGAAATGCCTGGACTTTATAGGAGGAAGTCTGAGTACGATCTGGCAGGATTTGTGGTTGGAATTGTAGACAACAGCAAAATCGTGGATGGATCCGAGATATCAGTTGGCCACAAGCTTATTGGCATCGCCTCAAGCGGTCTTCACAGCAACGGGTACTCCCTGGCTCGAAAGATTTGCTTTGAGAGGCTCAAATTGAAGGTAGATGATACAGTTGACGTATTGGGGAGAACCATTGGGGAAGAGCTTCTGGAGCCGACCAAGATTTATTCCGAGGTTATTCGTCACCTCTTGCGTGACTTCCCAATACACGGGATTGCCCATATAACCGGTGGTGGTATCGTAGACAACCTGCCCCGTATACTCCCCTCGTCCTGCAAGGCCCTGATTCAGCAAGGAAGCTGGGAGCCCCCGCCTGTTTTCACCTTCCTTCAAGAAGCAGGTAAGCTCTCAAAACGGGAAATGATGAGAACCTTCAATAATGGAATTGGGCTCATCCTTGTGGTGCCTGAAAGCGCCACAGGGGAAATAGTGGAATTCCTTGTGGCCATGGATGAAAGGCCCTATGTCATAGGTAGTGTTGTAGAAAGGAAAAAGGGGAGTCCCCGAATCGCCTGGATGTGACAGGATTGATGATTGTTGATTGCCTTTGGATTGTTGATTGTCGATTGTCGATTGCCTTTGGATTGTTGATTGGTTTTCAATCATCAATCATAAATCGTCAATCATCAATCCCCCGGGCCACTATCTCGAAGACTGTGGCCAGTGCATCCGGGAGTTTTTCGGGCTTGCTTCCCCCGGCCTGCGCCATATCAGGGCGGCCTCCTCCGCCACCACCCACCACAGCAGCCACCTGGTTCACGATCTCGCCAGCATGGTACCGATCCACATGATCCTTTGTTACCACTGCCGCAAGCATGGCCTTTCCCGATGTCCGGCTTCCCAATACCACAATACCGGATTTCATCTTTGCTTTAAAGTGATCGGCGAGATCTCTCAAGGCCGCAGGTGTTTCTACCGACACCTCCTGGGCAAGGACTGATACGCCGTCGACGACCTCGATCCTGGAAAGGACCCTGTCTGACGCTTCGGTCTGCGCTTTGACCTTGATGACAACAAGTTCCTTCTCCAGGGCCTTCTGATGTTCCAGGATCTTGTGAACCCTGTCCGTTAGCTCTTCGGGTTTGGCTTTTAATGTCTGTGTGAGTCTGTGCAAGATATGAAAAGCCTCTTGCGTATGACCAAGAGCAGCCGGACCCGAAAGCGCCTCGATGCGCCGGACCCCTGCCGCCACACTCCCCTCGCTAACAATCTTAAACATGCCAACATCACCGGTCCGCTCAGTATGGATTCCGCCGCAGAGTTCCTTGCTGAAATCTTCAATGGCAACAACGCGGACGCGGTCACCATACTTTTCCTCAAACAGGGCGGTCGCCCCCGTCTTAAAGGCCGCTTCAGCATCCATCTCCTCGATTTGAACGGGGATATTTTGCTGAATTCGGTTATTGACCAGGATTTCAATCTCCTGGAGTGTCTTGTCGTTAACGGCAGAAAAATGTGTAAAGTCAAAACGCAATCTGTCAGGCGCTACCAATGACCCTGACTGCTTCACATGGTCCCCAAGGACCTGGCGCAGGACCGCATGCAGGATATGAGTGGCAGTATGGTTCCTGGCAATGGCCAAACGTCTCTCCTGATCCACGCTCAGGGTCACGATTTGCCCTGAGGAAATGTGCCCTCGCAAGACCTTCCCTATGTGGATAATAATATTATTAGGATCCTTGACCGTATTTGAAACTTCCATCTCAAAATCCTGACCGGAGATGTGGCCGCGGTCTCCCACCTGGCCCCCTGCCTCGCCATAAAATGGGGTCGCCTCTGAAACAAGTTCGATGGGCTCCCCTTCCGTCGCCCGTTCCACAGCCTTGCCCTCTCGGACTACCATAAGGACTTTTGAGCCAATGCTTGTGAGGTCATAACCTACGAAATCGGTTTGTATTCCCTGGGCCGAAAGGGCCTTGTAGGCTTCTGTTGCCCATTGAACGCCAGAACCCTTCCACGCAGTGCGCGATCTGAGCCTCTGCTGCGCCATGTTTTGGTCAAAACCTGTCATGTCCAAAGATATCCCATCATCCCGCACAACATCCTGGATAATATCCACCGGAAAACCATAGGTGTCGTACATCTTAAAGATCAGGGCGCCGGGTACCTCTGAAACACCCCTGGCCTTCAATTCACCCAGCGCATCCTCAAGCACCCGGAGACCGGTGTCCAGGGTTGCCCGAAAGCGTTCCTCTTCGCTTTTTATGATATTCTTGATGTAGGCATCCGCTTCTAACAGCTCTGGGTAGGCCGTCTTCATGACCTGAGAAACCTTTCCTGCAGTCTGATGCAGAAAGGGGCGCGTCAGGCCTAAAATACGGCCATAGCGCATCGCTCGCCTCAGGATACGGCGCAGCACATAGCCGCGCCATTCGTTGGACGGGAGTACTCCGTCACCAATGAGAAACGCCGCAGCACGGCTGTGATCTGCGATCACCTTGATGGACACATCGATCTCTGGTGATTCCTCAAGAGAGTGACCTGAAAGGGCCTCGATCTCTTCTATGATGGGTAGGAACAGATCGGTCTCGTAGTTGCTGGTAACCCCCTGGACCACTGCTGCAATCCGCTCCAGACCCATGCCTGTATCAATGCTCGGTTTTGGAAGGGGTGTCGTCCTGCCAGATTCATCCCGATTGAATTCCATAAAAACCAGATTCCAGAGCTCTAAGTAGCGGTCACAGTCACAACCGACCCCGCACTCCGGTCGCCCACAACCGATGGCTTTACCTTGATCTATAAGTATCTCCGAGCAAGGACCGCAAGGGCCAGTGTCGCCCATGGACCAGAAATTGTCTTTTTCCCCGAGCAGAACAATGCGGTCTTCAGAAATCCCGGCATGTTCGGACCAGAGCCTGCCCGCCTCCTCGTCTTTTTCGTACACCGAGACCCAGAGCTTCTCTTCAGGAATACCATACCCCCTCGTTACCAGATCCCAGGCGAGTTCAATGGCCCGCTCCTTAAAATAATCTCCGAATGAGAAGTTTCCCAGCATCTCAAAGAAGGTATGATGGCGGGCCGTGTGTCCCACGTTTTCAAGGTCATTATGTTTGCCCCCTGCCCGAACACACTTTTGAGAGCTGCCCGCCCGCACGTAAGCGCGCTTGTCCTCCCCTAAGAAGGTTCGCTTGAACTGAACCATGCCGGCATTCGTGAAAAGCAAGGTCGGATCATCATCAGGCACCAACGACGAGCTCTTCACAATGATATGGCCCCTCTGCTCAAAATAGGCCAAAAATTTACTCCGAACATCATCTCCAGTCATGTCGTTATTCGTTATTCGTTATTCGTCATTGGTGATTGGTTACTGGTCATTGGAGCTTGGCTCCGCATAGCGCATGGCGCATGGCGCATGGCGTTTTGGCCTCTTGCTCTTTATACTTTATAGTTTCTGCTATGCCCTATGCGCTATGCCCTATGCGCTCTGCGCTCTGCGCTATGCCCTTTGCTCTCTGCGCTTTCAATCCGAAATCCGAAATCCGAAATCCGAAATCGAAGTTCAATCGTCAATCATCAATCCTTAGCTTCTTCCTTTGTCAATCCAAGGGCCTTACGGAGTTTTTCCAGGATACCACCCGATATCTCTGGGTGTTCCTTCAAGAAGTTCTTGACATTCTCCCTGCCCTGTCCAATTCGCTCCTTCTCAAAGGAATACCAGGCCCCGCTCTTATCGACAACCCCGGTTTGAACAGCCATATCAAGAAGGTCGCCAGCAGTGGAAATCCCGCCGCCGTACATGATGTCAAACTCCGCGTCTTTGAAAGGGGGAGCCACCTTATTCTTAACCACCCTGACCCGAGTCCGGCTGCCGATGATTTCCTGACCGTCCTTGATGCTTCCAATCCTTCGGATGTCAAGCCTGACAGTCGAATAGAACTTAAGAGCATTTCCCCCGGGCGTAGTCTCAGGATTACCAAACATCACCCCGATCTTCATCCGAATCTGATTGATAAAGATAACCGAGGTCATTGATTTGCTGATCGCGGCGGTCAGTTTCCTCAAGGCCTGTGACATGAGCCTTGCCTGCAGGCCCATGTGGGTATCCCCCATCTCCCCTTCAATCTCTGCCCTGGGGACCAGGGCGGCCACCGAATCAATAACCAAGACATCCATGGCCCCGCTACGAACCAGGACCTCAGTGATCTCCAGGGCCTGTTCACCAGTGTCGGGCTGAGAAACAAGAAGCTCGTCGCAGTCTACCCCGAGCTTTCTGGCGTACTTGACATCCAGGGCGTGTTCAGCGTCGACGAAGGCCGCGATGCCGTCCTGTTTTTGGGCCTCGGCCACGATGTGAAGGGCCAGGGTGGTCTTGCCCGAAGACTCAGGACCAAAGAGCTCTACAACCCGCCCTCGCGGGATACCCCCGACTCCCAAAGCGTGGTCCAGGGCAAGGGATCCGGTTGGAATAACCGGAATGTCCGCAATGACCTGGCCACCCAACTTCATGATGGAGCCCTTGCCAAACTGGCGTTCTATCTGCCCTATCGCCACTTCGACCGCTTTTTCCTTGTCCATGGATATCGTAGCCATAAGTATCCCCCCTATTGTGTTTGTTGGGTTTATTGTGTCTATCGTGTCTATCGTGTCTATTGTGTTTGTTGTGTTAGAACTGAATAAACCCAATGAACTCAACGAACTAAACGAACTCAATAAACCCAATAAACCCAATAGACTCAATGAACCCAATAAACTCAATAAACCCAATAACTCAAAGAGCCACCTCTGCCAGTTTGCTATAGACCGCACCACCTTGACGCAAATCACTCTGAAACAAGACCACCGATTGGGCCGTGAATGGCTCAGTCTGAAAATCGCTTAATGCTTTTAGGGCCTCACTTAGCTTAGTCCGGTCCAGGCGACCCTTGACCCGCCCCAGGGTCAGATGGCCATTGAAAGCTCTTTTCTCCTTTGGAAACCCAATTTTTTTCAGCTCAGAGTCCAAATCGCTTTGAAGGGCGCACAAGCCCTCCGCGTCTCCGGATACACCTGCCCAAACAACACGAGCGCGCCTCAAGTCAGGAAAAACACCAATCCCCTCTCCTCTTAAGGTAAAGGGGGAAAAGGGTCTAATTGCCCGCCCCATAGCAGCTACAACCTGTTCTACATCATTGGAGTCAATGTTTCCCAAAAACTTGAGAGTCAGATGGATCCCTTCCTTACGCACCCATCTGATACCAAGATGCCGCCCCTTAAGTATGCTCTGCGCCTCTACAAGTCTTTGCAGGATCCGTTCTGGCAATTCAATTGCTATAAAGGCTCGTATCTTTTCAGACAAATCTTCAATCATGGCATAAAGATCGACAATATTCTAGTGTCTGTATCAGGGCCTGTTCTGAAGCCTGCTCTTTGATGTGTAGCCTATCCCCTTCAAAGAGATATTTCCAACACTGCACATCCTTGTTCCAGGCCAACGCCATGTAAACAGTGCCCACGGGTTTGTCAGGCATGCCGCCAGTAGGACCGGCAATCCCGCTGACCGCAAGGCCAAGATCAGTCCCTGCAAGGCGTTTGATGCCGGTTGCCATGGCCCGCACACACGCCTCGCTAACAGCCCCATGCTCTTTTATGACCTCGCCAGAAACCCCTAAAAGTTCAATCTTGGAACGATTGCTGTAAGTAATCACTCCTCTTTCCAGATAATCCGAACTGCCGGAGATGTTTGTCAACCGATGGCAGATCAACCCCCCAGTGCACGATTCGGCTATTGCAATGGTCATCTTCAGGGAAAGTAGCAACTGCGCCACTTCCTGTTCAAGCGAATTGTTGTCCATGCCACCTACCGGGATCTTAATCTTTTTCGCTTCCCTAACAGTATCCATTAATTCTACAGGTTCAAAAACCTCATAACGATTCTCAAGGCGGCGTTGGCATAAATGCCTGCAAGGACGTCATCGCCGACGACACCCCACCCACCTCTCGCCTTTTGCTCAATCCTTCTTATGGGAAAGGGTTTGGCAATATCCATGAGCCTGAAAAGCAAAAAACCGGTCACCATAGTTTTCGCGCTCCAGGGAATGAGAAACAAGGTGACCAGGAAACCAGCCATCTCGTCTATGACAATCAGACGGCTGTCTTTCTCATTGAATGCTTTTTCTGCTTGCCCTGATATCCAAACGGCAAACCCCGTGAACGCTCCGATAAAGAGCATGCCTGCAAATGGCCCAAGCACAGAAAGGAGATAACAGAGAGGAATGGCAACCAGAGTCCCAAACGTGCCGGGTGCAACTGGCGCATATCCCGCGTAACAACCTGTTGCGAACAGAACCACACATTTTTCTCGAATCCTATGTAATACGCCCTGCCCGTTTGGCCGGTTTAGCCCGTTTGGCCCGTACTCACCTGCTCCCCTTCTCGCCTGCTCACCTGCCCCTGAACCTGCCGATCCGCTATCGGAATTCGAATTTCTTAATTTCTTATCACACTGGCCCATAGTAGTCAAAAAAACAAGGGGGATTTAGGCCGGATTGATCTGACAAATCGACTAAGCCAGTCCTGGTCTCCTGGCATGAAGTCGTATGATCTCAAGGAGGAGTTCCACGGACTTGACCATGTCATCCAATCGAATCGACTCCCGCACCGTGTGCATGTCCTTCATGCCTGTGCCAAGGACACCCGCGACAATCCCATGGCCGAAGAATATGTTTGCATCGCTCCCGCCGCCGCTGGTCTTGGTTTTCATCTTGCGTCCCAGGCTGGACGCGGCATCCTTTGCCAGAGTTACCACCGGATGGTCTTCAGGAACCTTCAGCACCGAAAAATCCTGCCGGACCTCCGCTTCTAGCCTTGGAAGTCCGTCATCCGAAGGAAACCTGTCTTTGTAGTCTGAAACCTGGCGTTCAAAACTCTGGACCATCTTTTGTGTTTCTTTGTCCAGTTTCTCAGGGCTGTGGCTGCGTATCTCGCCAGCCACCCTCACAAGGCAAGGAACAATATTGGTGGCTTTGCCGCCCTCGATCAGCCCGATATTGGCTGTGGTCTCCTCATCGATACGGCCAACACGGAGCTCTGAAATCGCCCGACTGGCCAGGTGTATGGCATTGATACCTTTTTCAGGGGCAGCGCCGGCATGGGCATCCCGCCCATGGACCTCGAGCTCAATATGGTTGGCAGCAGGGGCTCGGGTCACAATCCCCTCGGTGTCGGTTGCGTCCAGGCTGTAGCCGTATCGGGCCTTGATCAGGGAATAATCGAGATTTTTGGCCCCCAGAAGACCAATCTCCTCGCAAATCGTTACGACCACTTCTAAGGGTCCGTATGGAAGTTTGTTTTCCCGAAGGATTTTTATGGTTTCAATAATAACGGCTAAGGCCGACTTGTCGTCGGCCCCAAGGATGGTGGTCCCGTCGCTTGTAAAAGTGCCGTCTCTAAAAAGGGGCTTGACTCCCTCGCCTGGCTGAACAGTATCCATGTGGGCATTGATGAGCAGCGGAACGCCATCGGTCTCAGCCCCTTTGAACCTGGCGATGAGGTTCCCGGTTTCACTCCCCGCCTTTGGGGCCGCCCCATCAATAATCACCTGCGCCCCCAGGGATTGAAAGATCTCCTGCAAGGTTTTCGAAATGACCCCCTCTTTTTTCGAAACACTGTCTATCTGAACCAGGCTCTTAAAAAGATCAGCCAGCCGTTCATGATCAACCATGATACCTCTTTCCCCTTCACAACGAATCGTTATTGGTTATTGGAGCTTCGCTCCGCATAGCGCATGGCGCATCTATCGCTTCGCTCTGCAGAGCGGATAGCGCATAGCGTTTTGGCCTCTTGCACTTTATACTTTATAGTTTCCGCTATGCCCTTTCCGCTATGCCCTTTGCGCTATGCGCTATGCGCTTTCAATCCGCAATCGAACATTCCGCTCATACAAAATCGTTGACAGCCTTAACAAACATTATATATGAAAAGAGATTTGATTGCGGAAGTGGATAGCTCACTGGTG
>JAGMBW010000218.1 GCA_023129535.1 Desulfobacterales bacterium | reverse complement strand
GTCTTTTTATCTTCTACATCATTCCAATATTCCATCATTCCATTATTCCTTTTCCGAACTCGGAACCAAGCGAATAAATAGCTAGGATGTCAATAGGTTGTAGAAATTCCGAGACGTTATAATTATCAGGTTATCGACTAATGTTTTTAGTTTTTTAAGGGCATCCCCATTAAGACGGAGGCTTGGAATTCGGTAGCCAGATGCTGATTTTTGTAGGCGGGTGTTTCGTTATTGCGGTAGTGAATGTTTACTTCTACATGGCCCGTTGATTCCCACCCCAACCGTCCCCCCTTCCCGCATCATGAGCGTGTAATCCGGCTTACACCCACCATGACCGCTAAAGACAGCATAACAGGCAGAATGCTCAGGTACTGGGGACCCATGACGGCCTCCAAAAAGGCCCCGCCGCCCTTTGTCAGGATCGCCTTCATGGGTGCCCCACTATGGATCTTTCCCAGTATGGCCGTGCTGCCTCCAACTGCAACCGCCCAGAGAGCCCCGCTTGATGTGATATTGATGCGATGCCGGTAAAAGCTTGCTAAGGTTGGAAGCACAACGCCACCCACAAAGACCGTATACCCTAAGAGCAGCGAAGAAATGATCCCCCGCTGCTGGCTGGCAATCAGCCAGGAGGCAGACCCGACAACCACAAGCGCTGCCCTGGTGATTTTCAGGTGCTGATCCTTTGAAACCAGCCAAAACGGACCAATCACATTCAGGGAAAGGATAGTAGAAGCAGAGATCAGGCAGGTATCGGCAGAAGACATGATTGCCCCTAAAAAGCCGGCCACGATCAACCCCTTGAGCCCCGCCGGTATAAGTACGCTTAAGGTTTTCGGCAGTGCAGCCTCAGGCGTGATGCCCGGGAATTTAGCGTGGGCTAAGAGTCCAAAAACAGCAAGCAAGAAAGAAAGGGGTATGACCATCACAGCGGCAAGCAGGGTGGATTTCTGGGCCACGCGATTATTTTTTGCGCACAGCACCCGCGAATAGATATCGGGTCCCACCACGTAAGGAAGTCCCACAATGAGGGGATAGAAAACCAGTACTTCATACCAGCCAAAGGCACTACAAACGGGAAAGCGCAAGTGTTCTCTGGGGATGTTCACCCCCAAAGAAGTCCCAATCCCCTGGGACAAAACAAGGAAGCCCAGGCCAACGAAAAGGCCTCCCACAAATAGAATGAACTGCCACGAATCAGTCCTGATGACTGAAAGCTGCCCTCCCCAAAAAGTATACAGGATGAAGACAACCGCTACAATCGCCAGCGCCTCCTGGAACTGAAAGGAGAAAATCCCGCTTAACAGTTGTCCCCCTGCAATCAACTGTGCAGCAATGACCCCACACCAGGCCACTGTAATCATGATACCTGCAGGAACTGCTACTCTTTGACCGTAGGCCTTTTTCAGGATGTCTGGAAGGGTATATACATTGAGGGCCCGGACACGCCCAGCCAAAAGCAAGGCAAAGGGAATAAGGGCAATGCCTCCGATCAATGACCACCATGCACCGGTCAAACCGCGGGAATAGCCAAGGCCGATAATGCCCATGGTGGAAGATGCCCCAAAGATGGTTGCCACCAGTGAGGCAGTCAGCCGCCCCGTATCATATCTGCGTTCCGCCACCCAGTAAGATTCCGCAGTTTGGCGCCGGCTCCGCCAGCCCACAAAGAGCATAATCGAAAAATATCCGACAATGACAATCAGATCGATCATTTGTACATAGGTTGAGCGGTTCAACGTTCACGGTTCACGGTTATTGGATTGTCAATTGCCTTCGGATTGTCGATTGTCGATTGTCGATTGTCGTTTGTCAATTGTCAATTGTCAATTGTCGTCTTTAGACTTTACGCACTTCAATAGTTATGGCAAGTTTCACCGAAACATGGTATGAACCCCAAGAAAATAGGCCTTCAGAAAAGGAAGAAAACCGTGGACCAAAAACAGCAGGCCCTGTTGCGCAAAGTTCCGGGTGTGGACCATGTTCTTGAGCTGTGGGACAGGACACAGCCGGTGGAAGACGTACCCAGAGCCGTGTTGGTGCGGTCGATCCGCACAACCCTCGACCGACTTCGTACGAGGATTCTCGCTGGCGATGGACTCATGGATGAGACCATGTTCAGCGAGAATCAACTACTGCAACTTGCCGCACAGGAAGTGAACAAAAGCATGGAATTCAATCTGAAGCGTTTGATAAATGCAACTGGCGTGGTTGTTCACACCAACCTGGGCCGTTCCCTGCTACCCGAAACCGTGGCCCGCCATGTGGCCGATATTTCGAGCCGGTATTCCAACCTCGAGTTCGACCTGGAAAAAGGAGTGCGGGGATCGAGATATAGCTGCGTAGAAGACATTTTGTGCGAGATAAGTGGCGCTGAAGCAGCTATGGTGGTCAATAACAATGCCGGAGCGGTCTTTTTGTCTCTGGAAACACTGGCCAAAGGTAAAGAGGTAATTGTTTCAAGGGGGGAACTGGTCGAAATCGGGGGCTCATTCCGCATACCGGACGTCATGGCCAGCAGCGGTGCCAGGCTCGTGGAGATCGGTACAACCAACCGGACTCATCTTTCGGACTACGAAGGGGCCATCCGTGACGAGACGGCGTTATTGCTCAAGGTCCACACCAGCAATTACAGCATGGTCGGGTTTACGGCTGAGGTTTCCCTGAAGGATCTGGTAGCCTTAGGGGCCAGGTATCATCTCCCTGTCATGAAAGATCTGGGCAGCGGCAACTTTGTCGATTTCTCAAAATACGGCCTCATGAAGGAACCGACCGTTCAGGAGACCGTGGCGGCCGGCCCTGATGTGGTATCATTCAGTGGCGACAAGATGCTGGGAGGCCCCCAGTCTGGAATCATTGTGGGGCGAAAACATGCGATTGAGCGCATCAAGGATAACCCCATTAACCGGGCCATCAGGATCGATAAGATGACCCTGGCGGCCCTTGAAGCCACGCTGCACCTGTATCGAGACGAATCCACGGCTGTCTCGGCCGTCCCCACGCTGCGTATGCTCACCCTGCCTCCCAGGGTCATTGCCAACAGGGCAAAACGGCTCTGGAATCGATTGAGGAAACTGGGAAATGATCGGCTGGAAGCTGTCATGATAAAGGCATCATCCCGTGTAGGTGGGGGCGCCCTTCCCCTGCAAGAACTTCCTACTAAGTGCGTGGGTGTCAGGATAGACGGGCTTTCAGCCAATGCCTTAGACCGCCTCATGCGCCAGGCCGTGCCGCCTGTTATCGGGCGCATTGAAAACGACCTGTTTGTGATGGACATGCGCACGGTTCAGGATGAAGAAATCGCCATCATTACTTCAGCGTTCAAAAGGATCCTCACGGAGGAATGATGGAAGACCCATTGGTCGGAGCAAATGCCCTCAAAGAGGTGCTTCCAGACCTGCCAAAATGTGAGCAATTGACGGATCTCTTTGAGTTATTTTCTGAAAAGAGCGACCGATTTGCTGTCCTCGTCATCCGTATGGACAATTTTGACAGGACGTTAAAACACCTTGGGGAAGACGTCACATCGGTCTTGCTTGTCAGGCTGGCACGGATCATACATGGTCTGAGCAAGACCCACTCTACGAAGTGGGGACGACTCGACCAGGAGCGGTTTGCATGTTTCTGCCCGGATGTGGACGAGGAAGCTGCCGTTCAATTGGCAAACGAGATTCAGCGCCGCCTTGCCCTTGTGGGCGAAGAAACCGTATCCGTTGGTCTGGCTGTCTACCCGTTCTGGCCCTTTGAAAAAATGACGATTCTGGACAATGCCCAAAAGGCCATGGATCATGCGGCCTTTTTTGGCCCAAATACTGTTACGTCATTTGATGCGGTCAGCCTGAACATCAGGGCCGACAAGCTATATCAATACGGAGACATTGATGGAGCCATTGAAGAGTTTAAAAGGGCCCTGGCCGTAGATCCTCAAAATGTCAATGTCCATAACAGTCTTGGCGTCTGTTATGGTGTGCAGGGCAAGCTCGATATGGCTGTTGATGCCTTTGAAACCGCCATCCATCTTGATCCAGAAGATGTGATGGCCACATACAATCTGGGGCTTGCCCACCTTAAGCAGGGCGATCGGAAAAAAGCGCTTGATCTGTTCCTTCAGTCCCACAGCCTGGATGGACACAACCCCGAGGTAGCCTACCAGATAGCCCTGTGCTACCGAGAAGAGGACCAAACCGATAAGGCCCTTGAATATCTCGAAAAAGCAGTTCAAAACCCGCATAAAGGCGCACACATGTTCCGGGCCCTGGGAGAGTGTTATCTGGAAAAAGAGATGCTTCCCCAGGCTGCCAAGGCGTATGAAAACGCGATTAAACGCAAGCCAACGGATGCGAAAAGCTTGAGCGCCCTGGGTCATATTTACGGGACTGTGGGTGAAAATCTGGAAATCGCTGTTGTCCTGTGTCGAGAGAGTACCAGAATTGATCCAAACAATGGGCTTTACCGGTGCCGGCTGGGCAAGGTTTACCGGCAAAGTAAGGATTACGAGAATGCCCTAAAGCAGTTCAAAATGGCAAAGGAGCTTGGAGAGGATTGTGATGATTGATGATTGTCGATTGATGATTGTCGATTGATGATTGAATATTGAATATTGACGATTGATAATTGATGATCCCTGGATTGATGATTGTTTTTCTATCAACAATCAACAATCGACAACCGACAATCGACAATCGACAATCCAAAGGCAATTATGAATTCTGAATTGGTCAACCAATAACGAATAACAAATAACAAATAACGAACTTGGAAACTGCCATGAAAGATATCGTATTAAGGGCCTTTGAAGAAAGCATTCGAGTCAAGGAACGCTTTGTCAAAAAGAACATGGATGAGGTACTCACAGCCGCCCAACGTCTGGCCATATGCTTTGCTTCTGATCACAAACTCCTCATCTTTGGCAACGGGGGTAGCGCCGCAGATGCCCAGCACATTGCAGCAGAATTCGTAAACCGTTTTGCTGTGGAGCGAAAACCCCTGCCGGGGTTGGCCCTGAGTACCGACACGTCCATCTTGACCAGTATTTCCAACGATTATTCTTTTGACGAGGTCTTTTCCAAGCAGATCAGGGCATTTGGCAGAAAGGACGATGTTGCCCTGGGGATCAGCACCAGCGGCAACTCCAAAAACGTGATTGTTGCTGTGGAAACAGCCCGCGCCATGGGCCTTTACACCATAGGCTTGACAGGATGCGGTGGAGGAAAGCTGGCCGTTCACTGCGACCTCAATTTGATTGTGGATTCCCGGGACACCCCACGTATCCAGGAAACCCATATCACAGCAGGACATATTCTGTGCGAACTCGTGGATCGAATCCTTTTCCCCGAAGCTTTTGAAGATTGACGATTGAAAATTGAAGATTGAAGATTGAAAACAAAAAACATTCAACAATTAACAATCGACGTACTACCTACCGGCAGGCAGGTTACAATCATGTAAGGGCGCAGAGCGCCCAGCGGTACACGTTCCCACGCAGAGCATGGGAACGAGAAAGAGCATGGGAACGAGAAATGCCCGATACGCGTAAAATAAAGGCACAAGGCCCAGGGGACAGGGCAAAAAGTCTTATGCCTTGTTGCCTTACGCCTTACGCCTTACGCCTTGTGCCTTATCTCTATATTCGATGAAAACAATTAAAATCGGCACACGCGGCAGCCCCCTTGCAGTTTGGCAGGCAGAGTGGGTCCGCTCCCAACTCTTAGCCCTTTATCCTGAACACGAGGTCAAGGTCGTCAAGATCAAAACCACGGGAGACAAGATTGCAGATGTGCCCCTTGCACAAGTCGGCGGGAAAGCGCTATTTGTAAAGGAGATTGAAGTGGCCCTGCTAAACGGCGGGATCGATCTTGCCGTCCACAGTATGAAAGACATGCCGGCAGAGATCCCCTCAGGCCTCTGTATTGGCGCCGTGCCTAAACGGGAAAATCCCCTGGATGTGCTGATCTCAAGAAACGGTTACTCCTTTAAAGACCTGCCAAAAGGCGCCCACATTGGGAGCAGCAGCCTCAGGCGTGGCGCTCAGGTTCGGCATGTGAGACCGGACATCAAGATGCACCCCTTGAGAGGGAACCTCGATACCCGTATACGAAAATTGGAAACAGAGGGCCTGGATGCGATTATCGTGGCAGCAGCCGGTGTCAGAAGGCTTGGCCTGGAAGCCCATATTACAGAGTACCTTCCCGAAGCCATCATGCTTCCTGCCATTGGTCAAGGCGCGCTCTCCATTGAAGTAAGAGAAGACGATGACTTTCGACGTCTAATGGCGCCCCTGGATCACATGGAGACACGGCTGGCAGTGGAAAGCGAACGGGCTTTTCTCGGCCGGCTTGAGGGCGGGTGTCAAGTCCCCATTGCTGCCAGGGCCGGGGTCATTCAAAACCTTGTTGAGTTGACCGGCATGGTGGCTGAGGTAGATGGCTCTGTTCTTCTTCGCGAGGCAATCACTGGCCCTGCAGACCAACATGAAAAGCTCGGTGTGGAACTGGCCGACAGGCTGCTTGAGATGGGAGGCAGAGAAATCTTGAAAAAAATAGAGGTCAGAGATCAGAGGTCGGAGGTCTGACTTCTGACTTCTGACTGGAGGTGGCATGTTTTGATTGTCGATTTACGCCCGCCCTGGTGCGACCTGATTGGAAGAGGCTGCTGCCTCCGTAAGTCAGGTCTGGGCCAGGGACTGTCGATTGTCAATTGTTTTTTCAATCTTCAATCTTCAATCTTCAATAGAAAGGTAACCCTGAACGGTGAACTCTGAACCTGTGAATCGTTATGGAAAGGTTTATCTGGTCGGTGCTGGGCCTGGTGATCCGGATCTGATCACTGTGAAGGGGACTCAGTGTCTCAAACAGGCTGATGTCGTCATCTATGACCACTTAGCGTCTGCCAAGCTGTTGAGATATGCCAGGCAAGATGCGGAAATCATATATGTCGGCAAGCAGCAAGGCACCCACACCCTTCCTCAAGACGAGATGAACAAGCTCATCGTTGCAAAGGCAAGAGAAGGGCACATTGTTGTTCGACTTAAAGGGGGACACCCCTTCATCTTCGGAAGAGGCGGCGAAGAGGCTGAAGCTGTGGCTGAAGCCGGGGTTCCCTTTGAGATTATTCCTGGTATCAGCTCGGCTATAGCTGCACCAGCCTATGCGGGTATCCCTCTTACGCATCGTAGATACAATGCCAGCGTGGGTTTTGTCACCGGTCATGAAGACTCAACCAAACCCTACTCCACGGTTGACTGGTCGAAGCTTGCCACTGGTGTGGGCACCTTAGTCATTTTGATGGGCGTCAAAAACCTGCCAAATATTACACGAGAGCTTATCGCAGGCGGCCGTGACCCAAAGACCCCCGTAGCCGTGATCAGATGGGGAACCACGCCACAGCAAACCACTCTAATTGGCACGCTCGATACCATCGTGGCGCAGGTGAAGGCAGCCGGGCTCAAGCCACCCGCCGCTATTGTGGTGGGGGAGGTAGTTAAGCTCAGGAAGACCTTAAACTGGTTCGAAAAAAAGCCCCTCTTTGCCAAAACCGTGGTCGTCACCAGAACGCGAGAACAGGCAAGCGAGCTGGTAGCGCTGATTTCCGCCCTGGGAGCCGAGTGCCTGGAATGCCCGACCATCAGGGTGGTACCTCCGGAAGACTGGGCGCCCCTGGATGCAGCCATCGATCGCCTTGATACTTATGACTGGCTCGTCTTGACGAGTGTGAACGGCGTCTCCTTTTTCTTTGATCGCCTCTATGAAAGAGGCAGGGATGTGCGAGCCCTGAAAGATGTGCGTACAGCGACCATCGGTCCGGCTACGGCAAAGCGATTGCGCGATTTCGGACTGAATAGCGACATTGTCCCGAAAACCTACCAGGCTGAGTCGATCATTGAGGCGTTTAAAGAGGAGTCGATGGAGGGAAAAAAGGTCCTGCTCCCACGGGCCAAAACAGCCAGACCGCTTTTACCAGTAGAACTGGGGAAAATGGGTGCGACGGTTGATGAAATCCCTGCTTACCAGACCGAACAGGCCCGGGAGAATGTAGACGAGCTGATCAGGCGTTTGGAGGAGCGTTCCGTAGACATTGTGACCTTTACCAGTTCTTCCGCGGTCAGGAATTTCAAAACCCTTCTTCCCCCTGAAAGGTTTGAAAGGTTAATAGAAGGGGTCACGGTGGCAAGCATCGGCCCGATTACTGCAGATACCGCAAGAGAACTCGGATTCAAAGTCGATATCGAAGCCACGGAGTATACCATCGCCGGACTGTGCGACGCCATCTTACAACATTTCGCTTAAAAGAACCTCCCCACAATATCCCGTCCCTAATCTTCAACCTCGATCTTGGTCAGGCTGGACTTTCCGGTTCCTGAGCCCTTCTTTATAGTCTCAATCTGCTGATCTATGAGGGCCTTAATGCCTTCGAGAAATTCAATGCGGGCATTGTTCATGTGTTTAAAGAAGGAAGATTCTCTATCCACCATGTCTCTAAGGCAGCGCATAACCAGACACATAGGACAGAGAAGGGCTTCCTCCTTTTCCGCTTTTTTGCTTGCTGTTTTTTTAGTCGCCATGATCTCCTCCAAACTTGATGACAATCTTGTCCTGCTCTATTTTCGCCCCTGTAGGGTCCCTTGCGGCAATGTTACGTGGGAGCAAGACCTGTCGCTTAAACCCGCCGATACGAACAGTCAATTCCTCATTCCGCTTGCTGAGCTCTACTTCTTGTTTTGTCAGAAAAGGTATCTTGATATCCAAAAAGTAATCTTGGTGTACCTTTCTGAAAGTATAAGGGGTGCCCGCATAAAGGATTTGTTCGGGGCTGAGCTTGCCGTAAATCTCTTTGGCCAGCTTGGAAAGTTCTCCCATACCCACCACCTGATCAATCAGCATGGGAACCTTGAGGATCGGAATGGGGTTGAAGAGCTCCTCGGTTTTCTTAATGTATTTATCCTGCGTTTCTTTCCAGCGGGCAAAATAGCCGTCGCCAACCTCCTCGGGAAATATGCGATTAATGACAATGGCATCCACGCACATCCTGTAAAGGCTGAAATACATATAGGCTCGCTGTGTCTCTTTCAAAACGATCTTTTCAGGGTTAGTAATCAAGCGTACCGTTGTGATATTTGGATCTGAAAGTATCCTGTCGATTCCTTCCAGGCGGTCAAAGAGCCTTTGGATCGTGGCAAAATACTCCTTCTCCGGGAGAGGGACCGAATAAAGCCTCTTGGCAACGGGCCGGGCTATCTTGACAATCCTGCGCTCGACATCAAAGAGCTTCTTCATGTACCAATCGAGGCTCGTGGGGATGCTGATAAACCGAATCGATTCTCCCGTGGGTGCACAGTCAAGCAAGATCAAATCGTAGCGCTTCTGGGCCACGTAGCGATTAATGTACAAAAGAGAGCTCACCTCCTCCATGCCAGGAAGGATGGCAAGTTCTTCTGCCAGGACCTCGTCGATCCCTGAGATGTTCAACAGGCTGCTAATGTACTTGTGGACTTCCCCCCAGTTTTTCTTGATCTCTTCCTGGACATCCACCTCCTGAATGGAAAGGTTCTTGGCCACCCGGATCGGTTTGCCCCTGTTCCTGTCCATGAGGCTCTTGTCAAGGTCAAAAGAATCCACCAGGCTGTGGGCCGCATCAAGAGACATGACCAGGGTCTTGAGACCTTTTTGCGCACACGCCACCCCGGTTGCACCCGCAATGCTGGTCTTGCCAACACCACCCTTTCCTGCAAAAAGCACAATTCTCATGGATGCACCTGATTACCTCAAGCACGCCGGCCCCCTTGCGGAAGCCGAGATATTCAAATTACAGACATCGTCAAATAGTTGAGTCGTTGAGTCGTTGAGTCGTTGAGTCGGAAAATAAGCATGTTAAATCAGTATATTAGAGCTTCAACTACATCAAGTGTATTCTCGTTCCCATGCTCTGCGTGGGAACGCCTGCCGATAGGCGCTCTGCGCCGAGTAAGTATCTACACGTATTGGACGCAGAGCGTCCAGCGGTTGGGTTACAACGCAGAGCATTGTAACCAG
>JAGMBW010000217.1 GCA_023129535.1 Desulfobacterales bacterium | reverse complement strand
AAGTTCGGTTTTTTTCGTCATTGCGAGCAGACCGTGGCAATGTCCAGGCCATGAGATTGCCACGTCGCTTCGCTCCTCGCAATGACAGCAAACGCCAGTGTCAAGGAATTACCCGAACTTTTTGAGAAGTTACATTTTGAGCCAAGTTTACAACAAGGGGGTCAAAATGGTCAAGCCAAAACTTTTGATGCCGTGCAGTCAAAGCTTTTCGGGCTTGCTATAGGAAGGGGGGCATGGTAGAAGTTCAATTATGCCAGATGCTAAATTATACATGGGAATCGATCTTGGTTCTGTCAGTCTGAACATAGTCATTGTCGATGAAGCGATAGACGCGAAGGCCTCCATATACGAGCGCACGGATGGCCGCCCGCTGATCATCCTTCGCGACTCCCTTGAGAAGCTGGGCAAAGACTTCAAAACCTTTGATGGCATCATTGCTACAGGGAGCGGCCGCAAGCTCGTGGGCGATATCCTCGGGGTGCCGGACGTGAACGAGATTGTCACTCAGGCCATGGCGACCTGTCACTTCTACCCCACTGCCCGAACTATCATCGAAATCGGCGGGCAGGACTCCAAACTCATCTTTCTGGATCGGGATGCGCAGACCGGGGAGCCTTTCGTGATAGACCATGTGCTCAATGAAGTGTGCGCCGCTGGCACAGGATCCTTCCTTGACCTGCAAGCCCAACGGCTGGGCATCAGCATCGAAGATTTCGGGGCTCTGGCCCTGTGCTCAAATCATCCGGCCAGAATCTCCGGCCGGTGCAGTGTTTTTGCCAAGAGCGATATGGTCCACCTTCAGCAGGAGGGGACCCCAAAGGCCGATATCGTTGCAGGGCTCTGCTGTGCACTGACCCGAAATTTTATCACCAACCTTGGCAAAGGGAAATCCTTTCCGAGGCCGGTTGTCTTTCAGGGCGGGGTGGCTGCCAACCAGGGCGTGGTCAAGGCCTTCGAAGGACTCTTAGACCTTGACCCAGGCGGTCTCATCATTCCCGAGCATTTTCTTATCATGGGCGCCCTGGGCTCGGCCATGATGGCCAGGACCGATGGCTCCGGGGAGAACATACCTGTAAAAAGCCTGATTCAAAGTGTCCGGGCGGCCCTCGAAAAGAAACAAGATCGTCCACGTGTGGCACATTTGAAACCGTTGCGTCTTCAAAAAGCCTGTCCCCAGAGTGAAAATCACTACTATGGAATCGAACCGGGAGAGCAGATCGAGGTGTTCCTTGGTGTAGATGTGGGTGCAGCCAGCACCAACCTCGTACTCATTGATAGACAGGGCGGCCTTGTAGCCAAAGAGTACAGGTACACCCATGGAGAACCGGTTGAGAGCGTGCGAGCCGGGCTTGAACAGGTGGCGCCAGGGACTGGTTGCGGGGTGCGCGTTTGCGGCGTGGGTGTGACCGGAAGCGGCCGGTATTTTGTTGGTGATTTTGTGGGAGCTGATGTGGTGATCAATGAGATCACGGCCCAGGCACGTGCGGCTCTCCATCTGAAGCCGGAAGTAGATACGATTATTGAGATTGGGGGGCAGGACTCCAAGTATGTCAGGTGCGAACACGGGCGGGTGGTCGATTTTGAGATGAACAAGGTTTGTGCGGCAGGGACCGGCTCCTTTTTAGAGGAGCAGGCCGCTCGCCTGAAAATACCTATACAGGGCACCTTTAGTGATCTTGCCTTTGATTCAAGGACACCGGCCGATCTTGGCGCACGGTGTACCGTATTCATGGAATCGGACCTTATTCATCACCAACAGGCAGGGTGCAGCCTGAGCGACCTGACCGCAGGGCTCTCCTATGCCATTGCCCACAACTACTTAGAGAAGGTGGTTGGCACCAAGAAAATCGGCAAGCGCATCGTGTTCCAGGGGGGTGTGGCTGCTAACCAGAGTGTTGCGGCCGCTTTTGAAAACATCCTGGGTAAACCGATGGCCATTTCTGAACACCACAATGTCACCGGTGCGCTGGGTGCGGCATTGGCGGCCAGGGAGCGCTCCCCGGCCTCCACCCGGTTTGCGGGATTTTACTTAAAAGATCGCCCCTATGAGGTGAAAACCTTTGAGTGCCAGAGATGTCCCAATCTTTGCCAGGTCCATCAGATCTACATAGAGGGCAAGCTCTCTTCTTATTATGGGAGCCTGTGCGGCCGGTATGAAAAGGTGTCTGATCGTGCCCTTTACAGTCACCTGCCGGATCTGTTCCGGGAGCGCGATATTCGTCTTATGGAGGGCTTTGATGCAGAGGATGGAGGGCGGAAGGGATCAGGTCCGGTCATTGGTATCCCCAGGACCCTGACGTTCTATGATTATTTTCCTTTCTGGCATGCCTTTTTCAGGATGCTGGATCATCCCGTCGTTGTTTCAGACACCACAAACAAGAAACTGGTTCAGGCAGGACTTTCCTATGTTCCATCGGAGACCTGCTATCCTGTGAAGACCGTTTACGGCCATGTATGCGATCTCATGTCCAAAGGTGCGGAGAGGGTGTTATTAGCGTGCGAAGTGGACCACAAACAAGCCAGTGATCAGGGGCTCCGCAGTTTCAATTGTCCGTATATCCAGTCCATACCGTATATGGTACGGGCGGCAATGGGTTCTAAGGTGAAATTACTCGCCCCAATCTTACACCGGAGTCGCTCTAAGCATCAGATTGACCGTGCGCTTATGGCCATAGGGAGATCCCTCGGCCATGGTTCAAAAAGGGTTAAGGAGGCCGCGGCCGCGGCCCATGAGGCCCAGCATCGCTTTGACCAATGGCCTGGAATGCGCGGCCAGGAGGTTCTTGCTTCCCTGGGAGCCGATCAGCGGGTCCTGGTCCTGCTGGGCAAGTCTCACAACATCTTTGACGAGGGCTTAAACCTTCATATTGCCAGGAAGTTAAGGCGCACCGGGCATTTGACCGTACCCTACGACATGCTTCCTCTTCGCGACGCGGCGCTCCCGCCCCACTATGACAACGTGGTCTGGAAAAATACCCGTGATCTTATGAAGGCCGTCGCAGTGATGCGAGGGGATGAGCGTCTCTTTCCTGTGCTCCTCACAAATTTTGGGTGCGGACCAGATTCTTTTTTCATGAAATACATGGAAGCCGAGATCGGGGGAAAGCCTCACCTGATCCTGGAAGTAGATGACCACACAGGTGATGCAGGCATGGTCACACGCATTGAGGCCTTTTTGGATACCCTCAGTGTGCCTCCCAGACGGCCAAAGCCATCACCCCATACGCTGAATCTGGTCATAAAGGGAGAGTCAAGGACCGCGGACCCCTGGGCCCCGAACCCCGCGTTGATGCGACGCCTGGAAAATCGGGAGATCTATTTTCCTTACGTTTCCCTTGCCTTTTCTGCTGTGGTCCAGGCTGCCCTGAGAGCCATCGGCCTGGAGGCGAGAGTGCTCCCAAAACCGAATGATGAGACCGAGTATCTTGGCCGGCAGGTTACCTCCGGCCGGGAGTGCCATCCTTTTATCGTCACCTGCGGGGAATTCGTGAAAATGACCCGGCGGCCGGGGTTTGATCCGGATCGTAGTGCTGTATTGATGCAAAACTACGATGGGGCCTGCAGGTTTTCTCAATACGGTATAGGACACGCGGATCTTTTCAGGCGTATGGGGCTGCCTCAGATTCCAGTCATCGCCCCCCTTACCTCCACTCGGTTTGACGAGTTTTCCGGCCTCTTTGGTCTGCGTTTTATCGAAAGACTGTGGCAAGGGTGGGTAGCCTCTGAGGTGTTGGAAAGACTCCGGCTTCATGTCCGTCCGTACGAGATAAACATGGGAGAGACGGACCGCGTTTACGAAGCCGGTATCCGGGATATTGCCAGGGCTGTGGCACAGCCTGACGGGAGGCGATGGGGGTACAGCCCGGTGCTTGTCGCCCTGAAGGAGGGATTGAAGGCCCTGGAGACCATTCCTGTGGATCGATCTCGCAGGTGTCCCACCATAGGCATTGTGGGGGAATTTTACACGGTCTTAAACACCTGGGCCAACCATGACCTGATCCGCACCCTTGAAAGGCTTGGCGCTGAGGTGAAGATCCACGGGCTTACAGTGCTTAATTGTTATACGCTTTTTTCCGACCACTACTATGCTATGAATCGCCTCAGAGAGAAAAAGCTGATCTCCGCTCTCTACTACCTGATGCGCAACCGGTGGGTAAGCTTCTGGACGAACCGCATGGAAAGGTGTTTGGGTGACGAGCTTCGGCCCTTTGGCATCCTTGATGTTCCCACCATACTTAAGGAGTGCGAACCCTTCATTCATTATGATATTGATCCTGTCCTGGCGACCCTGACCACCCGGGTTCGGCGGTTTGCCGCGGAGGGCATATGCGGGATCTGCAACCTCTTTGTCCTGAACTGCATGCTGGGCAATGTCACCGTTCCGGTCTTCAAGAATGCCTTGAAAGCCTACAAGGGGCTTCCCATATTAGCCGCGGTATATGACGGCCAGAAGCAAACCAACATGCTCACCCGCATCGAGGCCTTCATGCATCAGGCCAGGCTCTACCAATTGAGGATTGACGATTGACGATTGATGATTGTATAAAACAAATCAACAATTTTCAATTTTCAATCTTCACTGTTCAATCTTCAATATGAAGTTGAGTCGAAAAGTCATCATTCCAAACGAACTGGGGCTACATGCCCGGTCTGCAGCGAAGATTGCCCAATTGGCTGAAGGAGCCCGTTCCAAAGTTTATATTGTGAAGGATGGTCAGGAGATGGACGCAACAAGTATCGTTGATGTTATAGCCCTTTATTGTCCCCGCGGGACCGAGATCGCGGTGAAGATTACCGATCCGGGTGACGCAAAGGTGCTGAACCGCATTGCTCGATTGATCGAGACCGGTTTTGGAGAATTCTAAAAGTGAAGCCTGCGCTGAACTTGACGCTTCAGGGCATCGCCGGATCCCCTGGTATTACCATTGGCAAAGCCTATCTGGTGGAGCGGGAAGATGTCGACGTTGTAGAAAAACGTTTCATCGAGCCAGAAAATATCCCTGCCGAAGTTAGACGCTTCAAGGAGGCGGTCAAGAAAGCCCAGAAACAGCTTCAAGGTGTCATCGAGGAAGTCCCGGGAGAATTTAGGAAGCATATTTATATCCTGGATGCCCATATGATGCTGTTGAAGGACCGCATGATCTATGACGGGACCATTGAGTATATTGAGTGTGAAAACGTGAATGCGGAATGGGCCCTGAAAATGGCTGTGGACGAGGTCAAGTCGATCTTTAAGAAGATGCCTGATCCCTATTTTCGAGAAAGGGCCTCAGATATTGCGCATGTCTCTGAGCTAATCATGGAGAGCTTGCTCGGCACCGGACCTTCCAACATTTCCCATATCGACAAACGGGTCATTATCGTAGCCCACGACCTATCTCCTGCGGAGACAACGCAAATACAGTTGGAGAAAGTAAAGGCGTTTTTGACAGATCTGGGCGGACAGACCTCACATACTGGCATCATTGCCAGATCCCTCGAGATTCCTGCCGTACTGGGATTGGGAAATGCCACACAGCTTATTAACACCGATGATCTCATCATTGTGGACGGGAGCGCTGGCGTTGTGATCCTTGATCCGGATGAAGAGACCCTCACCCGGTATCAAGAACGCAAAGACCTGTTTGAAGAGTATCAGGCCATGATTACCCGCTCCAGTCGTCTTCCTGCAGAAACCACGGATGGGTTCCGCTTGACAGTCATGGCCAATATTGAGCTCTTGGAAGAGGTGGTCTCGGTTATTGACCATGGTGGGGACGGCATAGGTTTGTATCGGACCGAGTTTCTTTACCTCAATCGACCAACCCTACCATCGGAGCAGGAGCTTTTCGATAATTACAGGGACGTGGCTGAAATCATGGCCCCCCGTACGGTCACCGTACGCACACTCGATATTGGCGGCGACAAGTTTGCCAGCGGCCTGCAATTGGCTGAAGAGATGAACCCGGCCTTAGGGCTTCGGGCCATCAGATTCAGCCTCCAGTCGCCGGGGATCTTCGAGGCCCAACTCCGTGCCATCCTGAGGGCGGCCAACTTAGGGAATGTGCGCATTATGTTTCCTATGATTTCCGAGGTGGATGAGATCGTTCATGCCAGGCGGATACTAAACCAGGTGGCAGAGTCTCTGGACAAGGCCGGGATACCCTTTGGGGCAAATATTAAAGTTGGGGCCATGATCGAGGTCCCCTCGGCTGTGATTATGGCTGATATCCTGGCTAAGGAGGTCGATTTCTTTAGCATAGGCACCAACGATTTGATTCAGTACTCTCTGGCTATAGATCGGGTCAACAAGCAAGTGGCCCATCTTTATCAGCCTCTACATCCTGCAGTGTTGCGCATGGTCCAGCGTGTGGTAGAGGCCGCTAAGGAAGCGGGCATTCAGGTTTATATGTGTGGTGAGATGGCAGGAGACCCTGTCAATCTGCCTGTGCTTCTCGGCATGGAGCTTGATGCCGTAAGCATGAATCCCATATCGATTCCAGCGGTGAAGAGGATGGCACGGGTACTATCTCTGGACGAATCAAAGCTATTCTTGAAGGAAGCGCTGAAACAGCCGACAGCGGCAGACGTGATAAAGCTCGTTCAGGACACTTACGAGTCCTCATTTCGAAAGGCTGCCTTTGACGAGGTGCTGGAGTAATGGAGCAATGGAGTGTTGGAGCAATGGAGTGCTGGAGTAATGGAGTGCTGGCCTGCCCTGGCGTGACGTCCGCGAAACAAACTACTGCCCTTGAAAACCAGGTTTGGGCCAGGGAGTAATAGAATGGTGGAATACGTGGAATATCCTGTATTAAATCCAACACTCCAGTACTCCATTGCTCCAGCACTCCAACGCGACAAAGCCCGTAAGTTCAGGTAATCATAGATGCACGACATCAAGATTATATGCCAGAACCGTAAGGCTCGGCACGACTATTTCATTCTGGATGAGTATGAGGCGGGTATGGTGCTGCTGGGTACAGAGGTCAAGTCCTTGAGGCTTGGACAGGCCAATCTAAAGAATAGCTATGCGAGGGTCCGGGGTGAAGAAGTGTTTCTTTACGATATGCACATTGGTGCGTATCCTTTTGCAGCGTACGGCAATCATGATCCGTTGCGCCCCAGGAAGCTTCTATTGCACAAGCAGGAGATCAAACGTCTCACGGGCAAAGTAAAAGAGAGAGGCCTGGCCCTAATTCCCCTGGAGCTTTACTTCAGGGAGGGCAAGGCAAAGGTTACGCTGGCCCTTGCCAAAGGAAAACGAAAATACGATAAGCGGGAAGCCATTAGGAAGCGTGAGCAAAAGCGGGATTTGGACAGGGCGAAACGCTCGTACAGCTCGGAGAGAAAGACCGAAGAAAGAGTTTGACAATTCGATGGGGATAGATTATATTTATTTTTAAGTCTGCGTTGATGAACCTTTTATCTGGTTATCTGGTCGTTCTTTCATTTGAACTGACTCCTTTTTTTTGGGGGGCGAAACGGGTTCGACGGGGGTATACAAGCATAGGTTGCATACCGAGCATCTGCCAGCTCGTAAAAAAGGCGGGACCTAAAATAATCGCAGACGATTATAACTACGCTTTAGCCGCTTAATGCAGGCTAACGTCCTTCCGGGTTTTTCCTGCGTGCCCGGAAAGGGCGTCGATGAGCAGGATAGCCTCTATCGG
>JAGMBW010000216.1 GCA_023129535.1 Desulfobacterales bacterium | reverse complement strand
TTCGCCCCAATTGGAGTATTGGAGCAATGGAGTACTGGAGTGATGGGTTTAAAGGAACACAAAAACTCCAGTACTCCAACACTCCATTACTCCACGTGAATGGCATAAATAGATTACCACAACAAGTTATGATTTCAATAGGTTCTAGAAATTCCGAGATACTATATTAGAATTGCTGACTGGAAACGTTCGATACGGTGACGTATCTTGAGTGGTATGAAATTTTTGCAGATTTACGGGGCGTATCCTTTAAAAAACAAAGGGATACCCGGGCACGGGCATCCCTTTACTTCATATTACTCTCGCAAAAAATTTAGAATGTCTTATCAATTACCGGTACAACCTGTTTTTTTCGTGACATAAGGCCGGGAATCCACACTGATTGGTCGCCAACCGTGGTATTGAATGCCTTCTCCATCTTGGCCTTGTCACCAACGTAATACAGCTCAGAGCCTTCCTTGATGATATCAGTGGCGACAAAGATGAGCATCTCGTAATTTTCTTTGGCCTTCAGCTCCTTCATGAAATCCATGACCTCAGACGCCCGGCTGTAAACATCATTGATGTCTACTAGCTCAGTCTGGCCGATGCCAACCTTGTTGCCAGCAAAGTCGAAATTCTTGAAGTCAGCTAAGACAACGTCTCCGATCGGCTTGCCCGATATATCGGCCTTCGCCTTCTTCACGTCAATGCCGAATTTTTCAATGTCGTCAATGCCCGCTATCTTGGCCAATTCTTTTGCTACCACCTTATCTTCTTCGGTCGTGGTCGGCGACTTGAAAATGACCGTGTCAGAAAGGAGCGCGCCGAGCAAAAGGCCAGCCATGGCTTTGTCCTTGGCCACTTCATCTTTGTATTTCTTGGCCAAAATGGTAGCCGTGCTCCCTATCGGTTCTACATGAATGTAGATCGGCTCGGGCCAGTTAAAATTCATTTTGTGATGGTCAATAATTTCAATAACCTCCGCCTTGTCGAGGTTATCCGGAGCCTGACTCGCCTCATTATGATCCACCAGTACCAGCTTTTTGCCCTCGGCGCTACCCAGGTCCTCAGGCACAGGCACCCCAAATTTGTCGAGCACAAAGGCAGTTTCTTCGTTGATCGCTCCCTGGGTGACAGGGATATAGCCCTTGATCTTGGCATACACGATCGCTGAAGCCACCGTATCCGTATCCGGACTCTTGTGACCTACTACGTATACATCATCTCCCATTTTGTTCTACCCCCCTCATTTTGTTATTATTATCAAATATTGCTAAGAACCTGTTTTGAAGCTGTTCTATATGCGAAATAGCATTGTATGTCAAGTGAAAAGTGGTGATGAACGGCGTGGGATACTCTCGAAATTCCGGTTAATCAGAGCAAAAAAGGACAGAGGAGGTAATTGAATAAGGGGTAGATTAAGGTTGGTGAGACGGCGCTACACCGAGGTAGGCACTCCTGATAGCAGGATTATTGTGGTTGTTAGCCAAGTCCTGATGCCCCGGACAAAGACCTCTGAACCGGTATTGGACCCGTAGTCGCCGCTCACCAAACTTTCGTTTATCACATCTCCGTGGCTTTAACAAGTGTTTTTTGTTCTTTATTTTTTTCTTGACACCAGGAATAAAACGTGGCATTTAGTTTTAACAATAATGGAGGAAAAGAGTAACCAAATGAAAAGCCACGGGCAGAGCGGCATATTTTTTTACTACTATTATTATTGGTATCCTGGAAAGGTTTGCCCATGGCTTGAAAGAAGGATGTTCTAAGAAAAAATAAACCATAAAAATTCAAAGCCGGGGGCAGGCCATATACCCTGTCCCCGGCTTTTTTTGTTTTTGAATCCAAAATCCAAAATCGAAGAAGAGGAGGTGGACCGATGATTATTGTCATGAAGAGCAAGGCCGATCAACAGGAGATTGATAACGTCATCCAGTGGGTGGAATCGGCAGGGTACAAGGCACATGTCTCGAAGGGGGTGGAAAGGACCATTATCGGAGCCGTTGGGGATGAGCGGGGAAAAGTTGTTTTAAAAGCCGTAGAAATGATGCCCGGAGTTGAAAAGATCATGCCCATCCTGGCGCCTTACAAACTTGCAAGCCGGGAAACGAAGGAAGGCAACACCGTGATAAAGGTAGGAGAAGTGGAGATAGGCGGGCCAAAATTCGTGGTCATAGCAGGGCCCTGTGCTGTTGAAACTGAAGACCAGCTTATGGAATCTGCCTTTGTCGTAAAAAAAGGAGGGGCCTCCATGCTGAGAGGTGGGGCCTTCAAACCAAGGACATCCCCGTACAGTTTTCAGGGGCTGGGAGAAGAGGGGCTGAAGATCCTTGCCCATGCCCGTGAGAAGACAGGGCTGCCAGTGGTTACCGAGGTCATGAGAGCCTCAGACATAGAACTTATTGAAAGGTATGCGGACGTGCTTCAAGTGGGCGCCAGAAACATCCAGAATTTTGCACTCCTTAAGGCCGTGGGGCACGCCAAAAAACCGGTGCTTTTGAAAAGGGGCATGATGACCACGCTGGAAGAGCTGCTCATGTCCGCGGAGTACATATTAGCATCCGGCAACGATCAAGTGATACTCTGCGAGCGGGGTATTCGCACCTTTGAAACCTCCATGCGCAACACCCTTGATATCAGCGCTGTGCCCGTGCTCAAGGATAAGACCCACCTCCCGGTCATTGTTGATCCCAGCCACGCCATAGGCCAGTGGAAGTACGTACTCCCCCTGGCCAAGGCCGCCGTTGCGGTTGGGGCCGATGGCCTGATGATAGAGGTTCATCCGGACCCCCAGCACGCCCTGTCGGATGGACCGCAATCCCTGAAGCCTGAAAAGTTCTACACGCTCATGGATGAAATTACATCCATTGCAAAGATCGTCAGAAAGGAGCAAGCACAAGAACATGGAGCGCATTGAAGTGAATCTGGAAACGTCTCGCAAGGACTCCTATGAGATTTTCATTGGTGAAGATATCATGGAGCGTGTAGGGTTGATCACCAAGGTCAAGAATCATGCGGATCGACACGTGATTATTACAGACTCCAATGTCAATCCCCTGTATGGTGAGATGGTGCGGCGAAAGTTAGGGGAGACCGCCCTGCCGGTTGACATCATTGAGATACCTGCTGGTGAGTCCTCAAAATCGCTCGATACCGTGCTTGACGTGGTAAAACAACTGGTCGGACTGAAGGTGAGCCGCAAATCGCTCCTTATTGCCCTGGGTGGCGGGGTGGTCGGTGACGTGACCGGCTTCATAGCATCCATATACATGAGGTCGATCCCGTATGTCCAGATCCCCACAACCCTTCTTGCTCAGGTGGACAGCAGCGTGGGTGGCAAGACCGGGGTGGATCTTCCCGAGGGCAAGAATCTTCTGGGGACATTCTATCAGCCAAGGGCTGTTTATATAGAGCTGTCATTCCTGAAGACGCTTTCGGATAAGGATTTTGCAACCGGGTTGGCCGAGATCATAAAATATGGCATCATAAGCGATTATGATCTCTTCGAACTGCTGGAAAACGAAAGCAACGGGATTAAGAAGCGCAATTCTTCTTTGGTGAAAAGTCTGGTCGGCCGTTCCTGCAAGATAAAGGCAGGGATTGTAGAGATGGATGAAAAAGAACTCGGCTTGAGGCGCATCCTCAATTTTGGCCACACCCTGGGGCACGCACTGGAGGCCGCCTCAGGCTATGGCCTTTCTCACGGAGAGGCAGTATCTGTAGGAATGGTGGGTGCAGCAAAAATCTCACACAGGCTGGATTACCTGGATAGTGGGTCTTGCACAAGAATCGTTGATTTGATTAAACACTATGACCTCCCTACCACGATTCCGGCGGGCCTGAAGACAGCACAAATTATGGCCTTCACGGCGACCGACAAGAAGGCCATTGCTGGACGGCTGCATTTTGTTCTGGTAAAGAAAATAGGCGTTCCTTTTGTGACGGCCGAGATTCCCTCAGGTATTGTGGAGGGGACAATTGAGGAACTTCAAGCATGAGTCAGAATTCCTTAGACATGCTCAGGCGCAGGATTGAAGATCTGGATGTGGCGCTCCTGAAACTCTTGAACGAACGGGCAGCAGTTTCTGTCCAGATCGGCAAACTCAAGGCCCAGGACGGCCTGAGTGTCTACGACCGTTTGCGGGAAGAGGCTGTATACGGGTATCTGCTCGAACATAATCAGGGGCCGCTGAAAACCTCAGAGATCAACCGGATATTTTCAAATATTATCTCGGTTTCGAGAAGACTGCAATCGACTGGGGACCATGAAGCTCGGGGGAGATCGGCTGATGACACTGCCACAAGGGCGGTGAGCGGAAACACCTCGGTCTATGGTATTCTGGGAAATCCCGTAACACAAAGCATGAGCCCCGTTATGCACAATGCTGCATTCCGGCTCCTTGGCATAGACGCGATTTACTTGCCTTTTGAAGTGCACGATGTGCGGGGTGCTATAGTGGGAATGAGGGCGCTTCAGATACGAGGCGCAAGCGTTACCCATCCATTCAAGACGAGCATCCCTGGACTCATAGATGAAATCGATGCCACAGCCAGAGAGGTGGGAGCCGTGAATACGCTTGTCCTTGAGGGAAACTCGATCCGGGGCAGCAACACGGATTGGGCAGGAGCTGTCAGGTGCATACAGGGTTTACTCCCCATCAAGGACAACCGCTTTGTGGTGGTCGGTGCAGGGGGCGCTGCAAGGGCTGTGGTTTTTGGCATTACCCGTGAAGGGGGAAAGATCACTCTTGTTAACAGAACAAGGGATAAGGGGCTCCCTCTGGCCGAAGCATTTGGCTTGCCTTTTGTACCCCTTGCCGAGATTGAGAAAGTGAGCGGAGAGTGTTTGATCAATACCACCCCGGTGGGGATGTATCCGAACATAGGTGAGATGCCGGTGCCCAAAGGTGTGTTGAGCCGATACAAAGCCGTGGTGGATGTTATATACAATCCGCTTAAAACCAGGCTTTTGAAGGAGGCAGAAGCGGCAGGGTGCCTGGTTACGAATGGCGTTGACATGTTCGTTTACCAGGGCGCTGAGCAGTTCAGGCTCTGGACGGGGAAAGAGCCTCCTGTGGAGCTAATGAGAGATGTGGTCGTTGACGCGCTTGCTCAAGGTCAGAGTGACTAAAGTGAGCTAAAGTTTGAAGTGACTAAAGTTAAACAGATTTAGGAATTGAGGGATTCAAAATCAAATAGACTTCAATTCGCAATTCCTCAATGCCTGAATTCCCGAATTACAGATGACTACATCACAACTTTAGCTCACTTTAGGCACTTTAGCTCACTTTAGCTCACTTTAACTCACTATGAGACAAATCAAGCCCATAAAAGAAATCAATGCGGTAATCAGTGTCCCCGGTTCAAAAAGCTATACACAACGGGCACTCATCACTTCTGCCCTTGCCAGGGGCAGATCTATCTTAAAAGATGCTTTAATCTCAGAAGATACCGAGCATCTGATCGAGGCCCTCCGCTCATTAGGCGCAAACATTGCCAGGGAACACCATGATCTTGTGGTGGAGGGCACTGGCGGTAAACTGGCCACGCCTTCTTCGGCCCTCTATCTGGGAAACAACGGAACCGGACTCCGCTTTCTCACCAGCACAGTCTCTCTTGGGCGTGGCACCTTTATACTTGATGGTAACACCCGCATGCGGCAAAGGCCGATCCAGCCCCTTGTTGATTCGCTCAATCAGATGGGGGTTGAGGCCCGGTGCGTTGAAGGAAATGGGTGCCCACCTGTGGAAGTCCGGGCAAGGGGGCTTTTAGGGGGCAAAACGCGCCTGAACAGGGGGCTCAGCAGTCAGTACGTATCATCACTGCTCTTGGCCGCGCCGTATGCTGAAAAAGATACCGAGATCGAGATCTGTCTCCCCTTCCCATCCTGGCCGTATATAAGACTGACCCTGGACGTGATGGCGCGCTTTGGCGTGGAGGTCTCAGTCCTTGAAGATAGGCTTTTTCATATTAAGTCTCTTCAAGTTTATAAGCCACGAGAATATGTGATAGAGGGCGATCTCTCAAGCGCTACATACTTCATGGCTGCTGCCGCCATCCTTGGCCAGACCGTAAGGATATCCAATATCAAAGCGGACTCCCTTCAGGGGGATCTGCGCTTCCTGAAGGTCCTGGAGACCATGGGGTGCAAGGTGTCCGCGTCTGAGCAAGGGGTTGAAGTAACCGGTCCGTTGTCCAACCATGAAGATCTTTCTTTTGACTTGAACGACGTGCCGGACATGGTGCCAGCACTCGCCGTGGTCTCTGCCTTCAGGAAAGGAAAGACCGCCCTGAAAAACATATTGCACCTCCGGGTAAAGGAATCGGACAGGGTCGCCGCCCTGACCCGTGAACTCAGAAAGATCGGTGCACGGGCCGAAGAAACAGCAGACGAAATGATCGTTCAGGGGATCGCTACCCGCGGTGCAGAAATAGAGTGCTACAGCGACCACCGGATCGCCATGAGTTTTGCCATAGCAGGCCTGGCCATAGAGGGTATTTCCATCAAAGATCCTGGTTGTGTCAAAAAATCATTCCCCGATTTTTGGGAAAAGCTTGAGTCTCTGAATTGAGGAATTTAGGAATTGCGAATTTAGGAATTGAAGGACTGAAAAACAATTAATTCCTGAATCCCTAAATCTATAATGTCATGAACACACAATCTGGTTACAATGCTCTGCGTTGTAACCCTGGCCCAGACCTGGCCTATGGCCTTAGTAGACTCATTGAAGCAGGTCGCGCCAGGGCGGGCCCAAGCCGCTGGACGCTCTGCGTCCAATACAGATTATTTTTTTCAAGACGCAGAGCGTCTGATGGAATGCGTTCCCACGCAGAGCGTGGGAACGAGATCGCAAAATCATTTCCGGATTTTTGGGAAAAGCTAGAGTCACTTTGAATTGAGTATTGACGATTGAATATTGACGATTGAAAAGAAATCAAAAGCCAATTTTCAATTTTCAATTTTCAATTATCAATTGACATGAACATTGTCCTGATCGGATACAGGGGTACTGGCAAGACGTCCGTGGGGATAACCCTTTCCAAAAGGCTTGGAAAGGCATTCTGTGACACGGATGACTACATCCAAAAAAAGGCCAAAAGGCCGATTAGCGATATGGTCTCAGTGGAAGGCTGGGCCTTTTTCCGGGCAAAGGAAAGACAGGCGATCCGCGAGGTATCGTGTTTTGACGATTGCGTGATTGCTGCGGGCGGGGGTGCGGTCCTGGACCCTGAAAACGTGGAGAATCTCAAGAGAAATGGAGTCGTGGTTTTGCTTGAGGCCACAATTCAGACCATCCATAAACGAATGCGTTGTGACAAAAGGACCGACCAACAGAGACCAGGCCTCACCGGAAATGACCCATACAAGGAAATAGAAGAGGTTTTGGAATTGAGGAGACCTTTTTATCAAAGTGCCATGGATTTTTCTGTGGATACCACATCCAAGAGCATTGACCAGGTCTTTGATGAAATCGTGCAGAAACTGGGAGAGTATGGGTAATAGTTCACCGCAGAGACGCAGAGACCGCTGAGTTCATGTTTTTTTGCGAAGCTTTTCTCTTGCCGGCATCTCGCCGGCAAGAGAAAAAACTTCCCTCTCTGCGTCCTTGGCGTCTCTGCGGTGAAAAGTTACGAGTATGGAGGCTAAATGGCCGGTAACACATTTGGACAGGTCTTTAAGGTTACAACCTGGGGCGAGTCCCACGGTAGGGCTCTGGGGGTAGTTATCGACGGATGCCCCCCTGGCCTGTCCCTGAGCGAGTCTGACATTCAGCAGGACCTGAACAGAAGAAGGCCCCAGCGCACACCTTCAAGTACCCCAAGAAGGGAACCGGATCAAGTTGAGCTCCTTTCTGGTACTTTTCAAGGCATGACTACCGGGACCCCTATCTCGCTCCTCATTTACAACAAGGACGTGGATAGTAGAACGTACGAGACGATCAAGGATCTCTTCAGGCCAGGGCATGGTGACATTACCTATCAAAAGAAATACGGGATACGCGATTACAGGGGTGGGGGAAGGGCCTCTGGCAGAGAAACAGCGTCAAGGGTTGCGGCAGGGGCTGTTGCCAGGAAGGTGCTGGACCAGGAGGACATCCTGGTAAGGGCTTATACCTTAGAGCTTGCCGGGGTCAGGGTCAAACGGGTGGACCTGGACGTGATAGACAAAAATCCGTTTCTTGCGCCAGATCCGGACGCGGCCCACCATATGGATGAACGGATTAAAGAGATTAAGAGATCCGGAGATTCGGCCGGGGGGATCGTAGAGGTGCTGGTTCAGGGCTGTCCTGCTGGATTGGGAGAGCCTGTATTTGATAAACTCGATGCCGACCTTGCAAAGTCGGTCATGAGCATAGGGGCGGTGAAGGCCGTTGAAATTGGTGTGGGCCTGGCCGCGGCCCGGCTGCTCGGTTCTGAGTGCAATGATCAGATCACGCCCGAGGGATTTGCAACAAACCGTGCCGGGGGTATCCTTGCAGGTATCTCCAATGGCGATGATATCATAGTGCGGGCTGCAGTAAAGCCCATACCCTCCATTGAGATTGAACAGAGTACAGTGGATATCCATATGAAGCCGACAACTATCTCGGTTAAGGGGAGGCATGATGTATCAGCCATACCCAGGATCGTTCCGGTTTGCGAAGCCATGGTTTGTCTTGTTTTGGCAGACCACCTGTTACGGCAGAGGACGCTGAAATGAAAGACCTTACCATCGGCATAATAGGCGGAACGGCCGGAATGGGCAAATGGCTCAAGGAATTTTTTGGGGATGCGGGCTACCGGGTACTCGTTGCCGGCAGACGCACCACCTTGAAACCCGTTGAGTTGGCCCACCAGAGTGAGGTGGTGATATTAAGTGTTCCTATTAGCGCTGCGCCAACAGTTGTAAGAGAAATTGGTTCCCACGTGCGAGAAGATGCCCTGCTGATGGATGTCACCTCCCTGAAAGCGGGGATTATGGAGGCAATGCTGAAACATACGAAGTCATCTGTGATAGGAACACACCCACTTTTTGGGCCTACCGCCAATTCGATAAAGAACCTTACGGTCGTGGTATGTCCTGGAAGGGGAGATAAGTGGCTTGCCTGGCTCACCAACCTGTTGAGGGAAAAAGGAGCTAAGATCAAGATCTCCACCCCAGAGGAACACGATCAGATGATGTCCATTGTCCAGGGACTCACACACCTGACTACGATAGCCCTGGCCCAGACCGTCAAGGCCCTTGACGTGGATTTGCGTGAATGTATGGAGTATGCCACCCCTGTCTATCGGCTGAAGATGTATATGATCGGAAGGTTGTTTGCCCAGAACTTAGGGCTTTATACGGATCTTGAGATCCAAAATTCCCATGCCACCGAGGTAGCAGGGACCTTTCTGGAATCCGTACACAAGGTCACCAGGATGGTTCAGGAAAAGGATGCCCGGGGGTTAAGAGAACTCCTGAACGACATCGCCGGTTTTTTTGAAGATTCCAAAGATGCCACCCTCGATGAGGCAAGCTCATTGTTTCTGGATTTGCTGAACACACAATCCGATTCTTCTCACTAACATCATCTCCCCAGTTAAGTTCCTTCAATCGTTGAAGATCGTCTTTCCCTTCTCAGATTGCCTATTCATAAATCTTCTTGCTTTTTAATCGGTTACGATTTATTAGGTCATATCGGACTGTGAGTCGGGCTCGCTGTACGAACCCAACCCCCAAGCTTTGCCAGATTCCTATAATTCCAAGGTTCATCCACATGCGAGCCAAGAGTGCGGTGCATACGTATCGTATAATTCTAATTTTTGCAACGATTATGATGCTATTCTGACGTTTTTCATAAATATTACCCCCAATAGTGGTGATATTTATAATTTGTGTGGATTTTGTCCCAAATATATATGTTATTTAGCGATTTTGTAAAATAATAATTGTTAGGCAAAAATATCAGAACAAAGGTATTCATCAAGTGAAAGTAGAATTTTCACGTCACGCAAAAAGAAGAGCTAAACTATATAAAATTCCAGAGTCAACTGTGATAAAGATTCTGGAAGGGATGGAGCTATCCCAAGGAGAACATGAGATTATAGAAGATGTCATAGGGTTTGAGCTTCCCCTGAAAATTGCTGTTGCTGTTGAAGGTGAAATTGTGACAGTGATAACAAATTATCCTTTGAAAAAAGGGAGAAAACGATGAAAGTGTATTATGATGATGAAGTAGATGCTTTGTATCTAAAACTAGGTGAGGAAACTCCAGAGGGAGTTATAGAAATTTCAGAGGGTGTGAATTTAGATACAACCTCAGAAGGTAAATTGGTCGGTATAGAGATTCTTAAAGCATCCAGGAAGATAGATATTAGAACCATATTATCTTACACGCTTGAATTAGATAAAAATTTGCTGAGCCGAAATGTCGCCTAACGAATTAAGAATTAGTGTGTCG
>JAGMBW010000215.1 GCA_023129535.1 Desulfobacterales bacterium | reverse complement strand
TGTTTCGATCGGGATGATATTTGAAGGCAAGTCTCCGATAAGCCTCTTTGATCTGCTCCGCGCTGGCATGCGGTTCTACACCCAGAATTCGGTAATAATTTTCTTGATGCATTTTATTTTTCACCCCTTAACACAGGGTTGCGAGTGATCTCAGGAAAGACCCACGGGCACTCAGGGTCCAATGTACCTTCTATGATCTCCCCTAAGGCGACAGCGCAGTCAGTTTCCTGCTCTTTGCCACCAGGGCAGGTAATCGAGACAGTCCTGGCCTCGACGTCGATGCTGTCCATTGTGCAACCCAACCGAGACGTAACGATTGAGACAATTTGAAGGAAATTCAAATCTTGTTTCAACATGCTTTTTTTCTTCCTTTCTTCTGTTTGTAAGTCTTTATGTCCCATACGTTTTCCGGAAACAAGTGGTTCCCGCTAAGCCGCATGTTCAGGCAGATAAACCCGGTAATCACCCCTCAGCAGTCCCAGCCACGTAATTGCAGCCAAAGGTACGATGGGCAAGAACGGCTGTTTTAGGGAATCGCAGATAAGACGACGGAGCGAAAGACGAGGTGTTAGCGCGAGGTAAGCTGGTTCAACTACTTGTTATTGTTAACTTGTGCTCATGTCGCTGTGTATGTCTTAAGTGTTGGCCCGCGTGCTCGTTGCAATTTATATGCCAGTTTACAGGACTGATATAAAGCTGTCAAGTGAAATGTTGAGCTCCTGACTCAACGACCGTACGTACAATCGACATAACCGCGTTCTTGACGATCAGCGTCTCGACCTAAGTAAGCTTGACCTTCACAGCACCATGGAATTGGTTCGGTATGCGGTCAGGCTCGGCCTGATCGATGTGGACCTCTGGAAGGGTTAAGGGCTCGCCCAAAAATAACTTCCCATTTTCGCATCTCAGCTTCAGGCTATGTTTGGCCAATCTTCATTCGCAAAATCCTCGAAATAGCCTGCTATTCCTCCGGTTTTGTTCAATCAGATCGACCAAATCTAACCCAAATCTGAGCGCCAATTCTGCGAAGTTATTTCTGGGCGAGCCCTAAGCAGGACAAATTCCCATCTACTAGGGGGTTTCCCTCATAAAAATGAGCGCCTTCCTCTATGGACAAATCGAATAAAAGTGATAGGTAGAAACACGAAATGGATTTGGAAAAGAATTTTTTGGATGTGACCAATCTCATCAGGAGCATACAGCGTGCTGAGGGTAACCCTGATTGTTTCCGTGGCGCACAGGGCTATTGTGACCAGCTTGACTGTGCCTGGCGTCCGTACTGTCTGGAGAAGCCACAGCACGTTCCATATGACACTCACAAAGACGAATAAAGCGAGACAGAGTGGTTGAAAAGTGCTCATCAAATGAAGAAAAAAGGGCTAAGCCATGGATAAAATAGTGATTCTGACGAGCCGACCGGAGCCTGACAATACTTTAGTCGCATTGCTCAATGTCGTGTTCCCTGATTGCGAGATGCAAATTGTTTTCATGGGGGGTGAGACGTTCGATACGTGTGAGACCGATTCTTTTTCAGGACCGTTTACGATTGACATGATAGGGAGGGCACCATGGCCAAGATTCTGATTGTCGATGACCAGGCGTGCGTTCGAGAACTTCTTTCTGAGGAGCTGATCTCTGAAGGGTACCGGGTCGCAACGGCAGGCGATGCCGAATCAGTTAGCGGACATTTGAGATTTTTACAACCGGACCTGGTGCTACTCGACCTGTATCTGGATGGTCCCGAGGGATTTGGAGTCTTGGGTGATATCAAGAGGCAAAAACCCGATCTGCCGGTCATTATCTTTACCGCCTACGACAGCTATGTAGATGATCCCCGGGTGTCTCAGGCCGATGGCTACGTGATAAAGGGTGTTGCCCTTGATGAACTAAAAAGAAAGATAGCCGATGTCCTCAGGCGGAAACCGGTGTCTCAAAATGAGGTCGAAACGGAGATAGATTTTTCGCAATTTCGTGCAGCCCAAGGGTTTTGATAAAATTTGGGAGAAAGGAGATATCGTCATGGCATCGAATTTCAGAATCTGCATTCACCGAAACAGCGACAGCCTGGACCTAAAACTAATGGGCGATTTCGATGGCACGTCGGCATGTGAATTGCTCAATGTCATGAAGGAAAATTCTCATGGCGTTGCAAGAGTTTTGGTGAACACCAATGGTCTGAAGGAGATTTATCCTTTTGGTCGAGATACATTTCAAAGTAGACTTTACCTCCTCAAGCATCTACCGATTCGCCTTATATTTACAGGCGAGAGTGCAACGAGTATAGCACCGGAACGGAACAAGTTCTTC
>JAGMBW010000214.1 GCA_023129535.1 Desulfobacterales bacterium | reverse complement strand
AGATTTGGGTTAGATTTGGTCGATCTGATTGAACAAAACCGGAGGAATAACGGGCTATTTCGAGGATTTTGCGAATGAAGATCGGCCAAAGATGGCCTGAAGCTGAGATGCCAAAATGCCAAGTTATTTTTGACCCAGCCCTAACGACAAGAGGTGCTCGATTGAATATATCTCAGAGAAAATGACAGGGGATAGCTTGAACCCGCTTACAGAAATTTTGATAGAGCGATTGGAAAGGAAGGGGATAACACCAGGCACCATCCCTGGATTTATCAGGAATTTGGCGTATATCATGTCAGTGACGCCTCACATGGACCTGCGCGAAGTAAATAGAAGATTGCATCTGGTGGGCTGGAATGATTTTGAACTGGATGATCATACCCTCCAGTTAATCATAGCGAGCCTTGAAGCGAAGGTGTTATTGTAAATCAACTCCTTTCTCTGCTGTGTTCGTTGCAATGAGCGCCTTGCTCTATGGACGAATCGCCGCGACAGCCCAACATGAACGGGTGTAGGAGTCAAGAAGACGAATCGTGATATTGTGTGGAAGCAAATGTACATTTTCCCCAATTGGAAAGGAGGTGTTTCACGTGCCAGGCTTTGATGGAACTGGTCCCTTCGGAGAGGGGCCCATGACAGGAGGTGGTTTCGGTTACTGTGGTACTGGCCGCAGGCCAGGGTACGGGTTTCGGGGACGGCCCTTTTACGGCAGATTTGGCGCAGGCCGAGGTTTTGGGAGGTCATTTGGTCCTTATGGATCGCCCTGGGCTGTAGAATCCAGGACGGAACTTGCTGAACTTCGGCGGGAAGCCGACGATCTAAAGGCCTACCTGAAGGACGTGGAGGCAAGGATCGCTGAAGTCGAAAAACGGTCCGAATAAGGGGCCGTGGGAGATACATAACAAGGAGGTGGTTTGTATGGAGATAACCCCCTGGAGGCCCTTTGGGGAACTGAGTACGCTTCGCAGGGAGATGGACACTCTTTGGAATCGATTCTTCGGCGAAACGCGTTTTCCGAAAGTCTTTGCACAGGAATGGATGCCATCGGTGGACATTTCGGAAACAAAGGAAAATCTGGTGGCCAAGGTCGAGCTGCCTGGCTTAGAGGCAAAAGACATTGACATTAGTATCTCGGGAGATGTCTTGACCGTCAGGGGTGAGAAGAAAAGGGAAAAGGAAAAAAAGGAGGAACATTATCATTATCGCGAGAGATACTCTGGGTCTTTCCAGCGTTCATTCCGGCTTCCTGTTGGCGTGCAAGGCGATAAAGTCGACGCGACCTTCAAGAATGGCGTGTTGAAGATCACACTTCCCAAAGCCGAGGAGGCTAAGAAAAAAGAAATCGAGATCAAGGTCGAATGAACAAGCACCAGTCCTTCCCTAGAATCGAACTTAAAAGGAGGCAAATCATGAAAAAGTCTGCCTGTATCATCGCAGTCTTCTTGACAGTGATTTTTACTCTGTGTTTGTTTGGTACCCAGGGCCTGGCAAGTGAAAAGATCTACCAGATGAAGGGGGAGATAACCGCCATTGAGCCGGCGTACAACACGGTGGTCATTGAGGTCCCTATGGGGGAAAAAATGTTTACGGTGGGCGGCCCGCTCTCGTCCGAAGCTATTTTGAAAAAGGGTGAACAGTATGTAGGCTTGACCGATTTTGTAGTGGGCGATCAGGTCACGGTGAAATGGAAGGCCACCGACACGGGACACATCATTATTTTCCTTAAAGCAAGGTAGACGATGCGATTCTGGTGATAAGGAGTCCACCTGTTTTAATCACATTCCTCACTCTTTAGGGAGCAGGCCGCCAACGTTTGGGCTGGTCGGGATTTATCTCTGTAAGCGGTAACCCCTTTAAGATCCATATCAAGGGCCATGAGAAAGGCTTTTTCAATATCCTCGGGTGTGGCGGAGGCCGGGAAATTAACGGTCTTTGATACTGCGCTCTCTGTATACTTCTGGAAAGCCGCCTGTACCTTCAAATGCCATTCGGGCAGTATATCCCATGCAGTTTGAAAGATCTTCTTGGAAACAGGTCTTTTCTCCTTCTTGTAGCGCTCATAAATCGGGTGGATTTCCTTTATAACAGAATCTATGATGCGCCTTTTTAACCTGAAGGCAAAAACCGGCTCAATGCCACTACTTACGCCGGCTATCAGGCTTATGGTCCCTGTGGGGGCCACAGTGGTGAGGGTGGCGTTTCTCCTTTTTTTGATCCCTTTGGTAGGATAGATACTCTTTTCAAAGGCAGGAAAGTTCCCCCTTTTTTCGGCCAATCTAATAGAGGCCCCCACAGCACAGTCATTGATACATGACATAATCTCCTCTGCCAGAGTTACTGCTTCTTTACTCTGGTAGGGTATTCCGAGAAGAATAAGCGTGTCGGCAAACCCCATAACTCCCAGCCCAATTTTGCGGGTCTTCTTGGTCATCTCCTCAATCTGTCTAATAGGGTAACGATTCACCTCAATAACGTTATCCAAAAAATGGACTCCAAGATGGACCAGGTCCTTTAGTTTTCGGTAGTTAATCCCTTTTCCATTGATTACCTTGGTAAGATTGATGGAACCCAGCGTACATGATTCATACGGTAATAAGGGTTGCTCCCCACAGGGATTGGTTGCTTCAATCTTTCCTAAACCCGGGGTAGGATTGGTGCGGTTTACTGTGTCAATGAAGAGGATACCTGGATCTCCCGATTCCCAGGCACATTCTGCCATCATTTCCAGGATCTTTCTGGCAGATTTCCTGCCTGCTACCGATCCAGTACGTGGATGAATTAAGGGATAATCGTTACCCTTCTTTAGTGCATTAATAAAGATATCATCCAGAGCTATAGAGAGATTGAAGTTGCGGAACTGACCCAGAGACTCCTTAGCCCTTATGAATTCTTCAATATCGGGATGATTAACGTGAAGCACCCCCATATTCGCCCCTCGGCGGGCGCCACCTTGCTTGATGGTCTCAGTGGCCATATCAAAGACCCGCATGAAGGAGACAGGTCCACTTGATACACCGTGGGTTGACCGGACCGTATCGCCATGGGGACGAAGCCTTGAAAAGGAAAACCCTGTTCCACCACCACTTTGGTGAATAAGGGCTGTGTCTTTTAGGGCTTCAAAGATGGACTCCAGGCTATCTTCGATAGGCAGTACAAAGCATGCCGCTAATTGTCCTAATGGCTTTCCTGCGTTCATAAGGCAGGGTGTATTAGGAAGGAAGGAGAGGGAGGTGAGGGCATCTTCAAAAGCCTCGGCACTTGCCTCAGTGGATGCCTGAGAGTCGAAGAGGAGGTCTGCCAGGGCAATGGCGTGGGCTACCCTCCGAAATAGTCGTTCTGGAGTTTCCGAAATCTTTCCTTCCCTATTTCGGGAGAGGTAACGTTTCTTTAAAACCGCTTCTGCTGTGGATGTGAGGCGAATCTTTGCCATTACTCCCTCCGGGCCAGAGGCCCTCTGGGCCGGCGGCCAATTGGGGCAAAGCCCCTTGGTCACTTACAATGGCTAAAGTGGCCTGTCAAGCCGAGAATGCCTGATTTTTCTTATGATCGGAGCCAGGCACTCAGCTTTGCCTTGCTCCGCACCTTGTTTGACGACCGCCGAAACCCTTTCTTTCTTGACACTCAAGTTGCTTTTCCCTATAGTTTGCCTACGATAAAACGAGTTCTGATCAATCAATTCAATATCAATCTCCTTTCACAAAATGGCGACTTTTGGGCACCTATTATTACCAATTTCGTATCTGTTCTCAGGTTCAGAGTTCACCCTACCGTGAACCGTTACCCAATTGCCTGGAGTCTGCCTGTGAGTCATTGGGATTCGGCAAATGAGTGAACGACAGGGCATTCATCCATCCAGCCAGGGGACTGTGATTTCGGTGCGGGGAAGCGTCATCGATGCTCATTTTCCCCAAAGACTTCCACTCGTTCACAGCCTATTACGAGCTGGCGAAGACGGTGAGATAGCCATCGAGGTTCAAACCCATCTTAATGCCGAAGTGGTTCGTGGCGTCGCGTTGACACCGACCCAGGGTTTGGCCCGCGGTTCTTTGGTCGTTGACACGGGTCACCCTTTGAGGGTGCCAGTGGGCAGGTATCTGCTTGGCAGGGTGTTCAATGTGTTCGGAGAACCCATTGACAGAAAAGGGGAGGTAAAAGAGACAGAATGGCGCTCCATTCATCGTGAGCCGGTGCCCATCAACGAGCGGGCAACCACGTCGGACATTTTTGAAACCGGTATCAAAGCCATTGACCTGCTGGTGCCCTTAGAGCGGGGAGGAAAAGCCGGACTCTTCGGAGGTGCCGGTGTTGGCAAGACCGTAATTATTACAGAGATGATCCATAACATGGTGAGTCGTCATGAGGGGACCAGCATCTTTTGCGGTATCGGCGAACGTTGCCGGGAAGGGGAGGAACTCTACCGGGAGATGAAGGAAGCAGGTGTGCTGGAAAACACGGTTATGATCTTTGGCCAGATGAATGAACCACCGGGCGCCAGGTTCCGGGTGGGACATGCGGCACTCACCATGGCCGAATACTTTCGGGACGATGTCAGGCGAGACGTTTTGCTTCTCATTGACAACATCTTTCGTTTTATCCAGGCCGGATCAGAGGTCTCTGGCCTCATGGGGCAGATTCCTTCCCGCCTTGGGTATCAGCCGACCCTGGGAACGGAACTGGCGGAATTAGAGGAGCGAATCTGCAACACTGCAAGCGGTGCAATTACTTCCATTCAGGCCGTATATGTGCCGGCAGATGATTTTACCGACCCTGCGGCAGTTCACACCTTCGCTCATCTATCGGCCTCGGTCGTGCTATCCCGAAAGAGGGCCAGCGAAGGGCTTTACCCTGCCATTGATCTACTCCAGTCCACCTCCAAAATGCTCACGCCCCTTATTGCCGGCAAGCAACACTACCATGTGGCTCAGGAGGTCCGTAAAACACTGGCAATCTACGAAGAACTAAAAGACATCATCGCTATGCTTGGTTTAGAGGAGCTTTCGCTGGAGGACCGCCGAATTGTCTACCGGGCCAGGCGTCTTGAGCGCTTTTTCACGCAGCCTTTTTTCACGACAGAACAATTCACCGGATTGGGAGGGAAAATGGTGGACCTGAACGACGCCCTGAAAGGATGTGAACGCATCCTCAATGATGAGTTCTCCAATTATCCGGAGAAGTCCCTCTATATGATTGGAAAGATCGACGAAGCAAAAAAACCATGAAACTCAAGGTACTGGTCCCGAGCGAAGTTCTAATTGACGAAGAAGTGACAAAGGTGATTGCGGAGGCGGAAAATGGCTCCTTTTGCCTTTTGCCCCGTCACATCGACTTTGTGGCGGCGCTTGTTCCGGGGCTTCTCTCGTTTGAATCAGGTGAAGGCCGGGAAGAATTTTTAGCGCTTGATGAGGGAATCTTGATCAAATGCGGCCCGGAGGTTCTCGTTTCAACGAGAAACGCTGTGCGTGGGCCTGACCTGGGCAAGTTGAAGCAGACGGTTGAAGAAGAGTTTCGGGTTTTAGACGATCGGGAGAAGATGGCACGCTCTGCAGTGGCTAAGCTCGAAGCCAATTTCGTCCGCCGATTCATGGAACTGGAAAAATAGGCGTAGGCGTTCACAGGTTCAGGGTTCACTGTTCAGAAGTCAGAGATCAGAGATCAGAAGTCAGAAGTCAGAACTCAGACCTCTGATCTCTGACCTCTATTCTTTTAACTGAACCCCTGAACCATTGAACCCGTGAACGGTTACAAATACCTAAAGTGAGCGATTTCTTTTGGGATTTGTTGTAGCCGCAGGCTTTAGCCTGCGTTTATTAAAACCAGCCCGCCCTGGCGCGACAGAAGTGGGGCAATGTCACAGAGTCAAAAACCCGGTCTGGGCCATGGTTGGGTGAATGTGAAGTTGCCCCAACCAACGCAACCTAAAGGTTGCGGCTACAAGAATCGCTCAATTTTGGAAATAGGCAATCGTGTGAAAAAAGAGCATCAGCGAGCAGGAGAAGAACTGAGCAAGAGGGTGGGGGCAAAAGAAGCCCGCAAAATGAAGGCCAGGCGTGAGCAGGACCGGGGTGTCTGGTTCGGGTTGGGAATGTTTGGCCTCATAGGGTGGTCGGTAGCCATCCCCACATTGATCGGCATCGCATTGGGCGTCTGGATAGACGTAAAATGGCCAGGCCGCTATTCCTGGACGCTTATGCTTCTCGTTATCGGTGTTGCCCTCGGTTGTCTGAACGCGTGGCACTGGATTAGGAAAGAGAGCAGACGTGATTAAAACGGACCTTTCGTTTCTCCATGTTTCTGCGTTGACCCTCCTGGGGACAGCCGTAATTATTGCATTCTATATGGGCCATGTCGCCCAGCGTGTCAGCCTGCCGTCACTTATTGGCTATATGGTTTTCGGCGTCATCCTTGGGCCGTCCATACTGAACCTTATTGACGAGCCAATGATTGAACGCCTGTCGTTCTTACCCGAAATCGCCCTGGGGTTTGTTGCTTTCACGATTGGTTCGGAACTCAGCCTGTCCTCTCTGAAGCGTCTTGGATCAGGTATCATCTCCATTATTTTTGCAGAATCTTTCGGGGCCTTTTTTCTGGTTGTTGCCGCTGTATATCTTTTGACTCGCGATCTCCCTTTGTCTATCCTCTTTGGCGCGATGGCCCCAGCCAGTGCGCCGGCAGGCACTGTTGCCGTTATTCAGGAATGTAAAGCTAAGGGGAGTCTGACAAAGGCCCTCTATGCAGTAGTCGGGTTTGACGATGGCGTGGCCATTATAATCTTCGGGGTTGCCGCTGGCTTCGCAAAGAGCCTCCTGATCAGAGAGGCTTCCGGTACCACCGCAAGCATCCTTCCAACCCTGGGGACACCAATGATGGAAATCGGCTTGAGTCTTGTAACGGGGGGGATCATTGCATTCGCGTTCTGCCAAATGGTCTCCAAGTTGCAGAAATCCCGCGATATTCTGATCATCCTTTTCGGTGCTGTTCTGCTGGCCACAGGACTGTCAACACGTTGGCACCTCTCTTTGATTCTGACCAATATGATGGTTGGATTTGTGCTGGTAAACAGCAGGCGTGAAGCGCTGGTGCAACGCGTGAGGGCTCCGCTAGTGGAAATCATGCCGCTGGTGTTCTTGTTGTTCTTCCAGACCTCGAAAATCAGCCGTACAATAGGTGCAATAACTAGCGATAATCATAAGGCAATGCATATTAATTGGACAAATGATTTCGCTATGAACTATAATTTGATACGAAAAGCTAAAGAGAGTCTTTTTTTTCTTGAATTTATGTATTTGCTGTGATAGATCC
>JAGMBW010000213.1 GCA_023129535.1 Desulfobacterales bacterium | reverse complement strand
CCTTTTTCGTGCTTTCGTCTTTTCGTGCTTTCGTGATAGTTCTTTTGAGCGCTTTTGCTTAGAATTTAATATCTAACCGCACAGGTCGAAAAATTTCAAATATATTTGGCTAGATTTTATTCTATGATCGAACATAGCAGGGTTTGAGCTATAAACTTAGGTCAAACGCTTTTTGAGGAGCTTGAGAAGACTATGCCGATACCAAATAATTACATTGCAGGCGCTTTACTGGTTCTGGGGATAATGCTCACTATATGGTGTATTTCAAAAGGCGAGGGATATGCTAAACAAATTAAATGGATTTTGATATTCTTTTTTCTGTGCGCTTTTGTTGTGTCGGAAAAATTCGATACTCTAAAAGGATTAAACGTCTTGGCTGATTTGACTAATTTGGATAAGTATGTGGGCCAGCTCAAAGAGGTTACGGCGCAAAGCGTTGAAAAGCTAAACAAGGCCTACGAGTCGAAACTTCAAAGTTTTCAGGCCATATCTTCAAACAGGCTCGAGGAAACAGAAAGGCTGGCAAATCAAGCAAAAGCGTTGATCCGTTTGAATCTTGAAAGTGCGGTTTATGAGCGAGCCGCAAAGATTAATCAAGAAGCACTCAGGAGAAGAGTACAAATCGTCGCTCCCTACCTCTTTGATAATGAATCTGAGCGAGATCAATGGTTAAATGCCATGCTGCAGTCACTAGAAAAAAATAGGCAGGATAGGTGACTGGGGGTATTCATGTTAGTAAAAGGCTGGATGACCGGTGATGTCATTACCGTGGGTGAAGACACTGCCTTGATGAAGGCTTCTATCATCATGAAGGAGAAGAGGGTCCGCTCCTTGCCAGTTGTGGACAAGATGGGCAAACTGGTAGGCATTGTCACCGACAGGGACTTGAGAGACGCTTCACCCTCCAAGGCAACGAGCCTGGATGTACATGAACTAAATTACCTGATCTCTAGCATCAAGGTCAAGGATCTCATGACCAAAAATCTGGTGTTTGTCAGACCCGATGAGACAGTGGAATTCGCTGCAATTCTGATGCTGGAAAACAAGATCTCATCACTTCCGGTTATCAACGAGAAGGCGTCCCTGATCGGTATTATCACACAAACCGATATTTTTAAGGTCCTGATCAATATTACAGGGATTTATACTGGCGGCATACAGTTTGCTCTCAGCCTGGTGGATCGCCCAGGTTCGATCAACGAAGCTGCTGAGATGGTCCGGTCCTATGGCGGGCGTATTGTGAGCATTCTATCCACACGCGAAACTGCTGAAGAGGGTCGCTACAATGTTTACATACGCAGCAGCGACCTGCCAAAGGACAAGCTGAGAGGTTTAGTGAAAGAACTGGAAGAGAAGTTTGTGGTCCTGTATACCTCCAAGGACTTACTTGAAGAGGTTGAGAGTCGGCGCACTCGTATCCCGTATTAGCCGATTTCCGGATCATGCCCGAAACGCTGATGCTAAATCATGTTGGTCGATATAAGCGCTTTTAGCCAAGGAGATGGCAAGTTGCCAAAAGGCTGGTGATACACGGATATGAAGTTACGCTCGCTTGGAATGTCAGATGTAAGGATTACGCCCATAATCATGGGCACCTGGCAGGCAGGCAAACGCATGTGGGCAGGTATTGATGACGCCGAAATGACCAGGGCGATCCGGGCTGCATTTGACGCGGGCATTACAACGTTTGACACAGCCGAGGAATACGGGTGGGGCCATTCGGAGCGCATCTTAGGGAAAGCACTGGCCAATGTGCGGCATCAGGTGGTTTACGCTACCAAGGTGTTTCCAAGTTATCTCAAATACGACCAGGTCATTGAGAGGTGTGACCGCTCCCTTAAAAACTTAGAAACCGATTATATCGATCTTTATCAGATCCATTGGCCGGCCGGTTCGTGGGGAACTAAAATGGTCCCCGTCGAGGAGAGCATGCAAGCCATGAATGAACTCAGGAAACAGGGCAAGATTCGGGCAATCGGTGTCTCCAATTTCTCCCGCAGTCAACTGGAGGAAGCAGGCCTGTTCGCTCGCATCGACAGTCTGCAACCACCCTATTCCCTTTTCTGGCGGCATGTTGAAAAAGACGCCATGCCTTTCTGCATTGAGAATAACATCACCATTATGGCTTACTCTTCTATGGCACAGGGGATCTTAACGGGTAAATTTGGTCCACACCACAAGTTTGCCAAAGGAGACCATCGTTTCAGACACAAGCTGTTCAAGCCTGAGAACTTCGAGCGAGTACAGCGGGCACTGAGCAGGCTTCGCCCGATCGCGGATCGACATAGAGTTAGCCTTGGGCAACTGGCGCTTGCCTGGGTTATTGCCCAGCAAGGAGTATGCGCTATTGCAGGAGCACGCAATGTCGATCAGGTCTTACAAAACGCCAAAGCAACCGATGTACATTTATCAGCCAACGATTTAAAAGAGCTGGACGCAATTGGCCGCAGTGTCACCGATCATCTCAACAATAACCCGGTCATGTGGGAGTTCTAAATTCCCTTTTTCCCTTGACACACAACTCAATTATCCCTATAGTCCCACTACCCAAAAGCGACTTCTTATAGGTTACGACTTTAGTCGAGTGGTTAAATAGTCGAGTCGTCGAGTCGTAAGGCCCTTGAACCACTCGACTAATCAACCAGTCGACCAATTGCGGAGCGAATCGGAGCTAAGTTCATAAAGGAGGTTTTTGAAATGAAAACCAATATGGCCAGGTGGGACAGAATTTTGAGAATCATCATTGGCATTATTTTACTCTTCATCGGGTTTTCAAAAGGTGGACTTTGGTGGATTGGCGCGGTTATTGGTGCTATATTTGTAGTCACTTCATTCATTAGTTACTGCCCACTCTACTCTGCGATCGGTCTAAGCACAAAAAGAGAACAAACTTAAATCAAAGTCACTCATTGAACATTTATAACCAACCTTTTTCCCAATAAGACAAAAAAACCCTAAGTTTCCCACCACGGTCACCAGATCCCGTTGTCCGCATATCTTCACCCTGGCAATCATGAAGCCGTTTTCCTCCATATGAGGGCGCAGAGCGCCCAGCCGTACACGTTCCCACGCAGAGCATGGGAACGAGAAACGTATGGACCGAGGCAACGATGTTGCCGGGGCGAATGTATGGAGCGAGGCAACCATGTTGCGGGAGGAGAGGAAGCGGAGAGGGGAAAACCGAGGTTATTGAGAAGATACGAATTGTTCACAGACAGTATGCCAGCGATTTTTGGCAGATGGGGGACTGACATGATTTTTGTGACAGGTGGCGCGGGTTTCATCGGCAGCAATATTGTCAAAGCGCTCAATGAGCGCGGTCGCTCGGATATTTTAGTAGTTGACAATCTGTCGGACACGACTAAATTCAGCAATATCGCCGACTGCAAGACCCAGGATTATCTGGATAAGGAAGATTTCCTGGAGAGGGTCAGGGCCGGGACTGACTTCCACACGTCTATCAAAGCGGTCTTTCACCAGGGGGCCTGTTCGACTACCACGGAGCGGGATGGCCGCTACATGATGCGCAACAATTACGAATACTCCAAGGAACTTCTCCATTATTGTTTGGAGCGGCGCATCCCGTATATCTATGCCTCCAGCGCCTCGGTTTATGGGGCGGGCAAGCTATTTAAAGAAGCCAACGAACACGAGAAACCCCTGAACGTCTACGCTTATTCCAAGTTTTTGTTCGACGAGTACGCACGCCGGCTTTTGCCTGATGCGAAGAGCCAGATCGCCGGGCTGCGCTATTTCAATGTGTACGGGCCCCGCGAACAACATAAGGGTTCCATGGCCAGCGTGGCCTTGCACTTCAACAACCAGGTTCTTGCCGGGGGCAAGGTGAAGTTGTTCCAGGGGAGCGATGGATATACGGATGGCGAGCAGCGCCGCGATTTCATCTATGTGGATGATGTGGTGGACGTGAACCTGTGGTTCATGGACCACCCTCATAAATCCGGCATCTTCAATGTGGGCACCGGTCGCAGCCAGAGCTTTAACGACGTGGCCCGGGCGGTTATTGCCTGCCACGGTCGTGGTAAGATCGAATACATCCCGTTTCCCGAACACCTGAAGAGACAGTACCAGAGCTTCACCAAAGCGGATATCAGCGCGTTACGCGAGACGGGTTATGCGGCGCCCTTCAAAACTGTGGAGGAAGGCGTACGGCGCTATATGAAGTGGTTACAAAGGCTGGACAATGGGTCACACCTTGATCTGTGATTATAATGCTTCACGTCAATCAATTTCTCTAATTCCCTTTCATTCAACCGGCTCCCAGTCATGGGGAAGCGATTGGAGGGGCAAGGGAAAAGTGAGTGTTTGTGGCAGGTAGCATTGACGGTCATCACAGGCTTGATAGCGCAGTCTGGCGGTTACCTGAAATACCTCCTTGCCGTCTTCCTTGATGCCCAGGCAGTGGGCCTTGATCTTCAGTCGGCCGGAGTACACAGGCAGTCTCTCATCCAGCGACTCAAGATCCATCTCCTCGGGCTCAGGGTAATCGACCCGATCCAGAAAAAGATACCCACTTGCACCCAGGGTCAGTTCCACCGCAATATAACCCTCTGGCACCGGTCGGCCATAAATATGCATATCATGGGCCAGCGAGATCTCAACTGTCAGCACTGTCAATTGCCCCTGCCGGATTGTCGGTGAGGCAAAGTATGCCCGGGCTGTGAGGTGAGGAGTAGTAACGACTTGGACCTCCCCGCGCCCCGGATCTTTAACCCGGAAGGTCTCCTGCAGTATATCGTTGGCTGACTCACGGATGCAGCGGTCACCAATAAAGGTTTTATCGAATACAAGCCCGTCTTTCCCAACCATATATACCCCGGGATAGGGAACACCGAACCATTCGTGATCTTCGGGAATGTTGGTGTTCAGGATGCCAAACTCTCGGATTACGTGGCTCTCTTTGTCCGAAAGGAGGGAGTAGGTAATATGGTATTTCTCTGCAAACTTCCGGAGAGTATCCTGCGAGTCCGGGCTGATGGCAAAGACCTTGATGCCGTTGCGGATAAACGTCTCCAGATTGCGCTGCAACTCAACGAGTTGCGACTTGCAATATCCTCACCAAGAGGAGCTTCGGTAAAAGAGAATGAGTGCCTGGTCCGTGCCTCGGACAGCCGAGAAGCAAATGAGATTTCCGAACTGATCCGGTAGCGTAAAGTCGGGAACCGGCTCTCCGATGGCAGGACCGGTTGGAAAGTCCTCTCCGATCGGATCTCCTTCATTGATCAACTCCGTCATAATTCTTCTTTCAACTCAGCAAATTCAATACATAATCAGACGATTCTACCTTTCCTTTC
>JAGMBW010000212.1 GCA_023129535.1 Desulfobacterales bacterium | reverse complement strand
GAACATTCTGTTCCTCAATCAAAATTTTAAATATTATAATCTGAGTTGAGTGGTTCAACGTTCACGGTTCCCGGTTGAAGAGCCCTAACTCACTATTAACAAAAGGACAACACGGCAATAAAGAAAGTTCACCGTTCAAGGTTCATAGGTTCAAAGGTTGTCAACTCTGAACCCTGAACCTGGAACCGATCACTTTAGTTCACTTTAGACACTTTAGACACTTTTTCTACTACCCAATACTCCATCATTACTTCCTGTGCAGACTTTTGACGGTTTTGAGGATAGCCAGTAGTAAACCGGATATCCCCCCCCAAATAAAAATCCACTTTTGAAAGGACCAGATGTTGAGAACAGGGGACATCTTGTATCTTGGGAGGACGAAGTTCAGGTAGTAGATTATGATTGGGAAAACAATGATGGCGAAAAAGATAATGGCCGCTTCAAAAACCATACTTTTTTCCAAGAACTGGGTCAAAAACAGAATTACCGACTCGATAGTCTCCAGTCTTTTCAACTTCGATTCAATTTGATCCAATTCCGCAGAGAGTTGCTCAGGCCGGGCAAAAGCCTCCTTGAATTCCTCGGGAACGCCGGATCTAACCATGTGCCGGGTTTGGTCAATCTTTGTCTGAAGAACTCTTAACTCTTCATAAAGAGTGTGGCTTAAGTTTTGATAGCGATAGTTGCCGGCCCAGGTGAGGTATTTCGCAACACGGCTATCTAACCCATAAAGAACTACTAAGAGCTTTTCTCTCCGTTTTTCTATACCCTTGCGGCCCATGGCAATAATAGATTCGCCGTAGTGAATAATATCCAGATAAGCGAAGTAACTATCGGCTTTTGATAACTCTTTGATCTTCAGCCACAGAGATTGGGCCTCTTTGACTTCTTTTTCACCCATTAGCCTTTCTAATCTACTAAATTCGTTTTCCGCTTTATCGAAAATTCGCATCGCCCTGTCTTTAACCTGGTCAAAAAGAGCCTTGAGTTCAGGGTGAATTATCTCGCTGAAAGGCGCAAGATCCGGATCAATCAAGGCATTGACATAAAACTCTCTGTTTTCTTGAATAAGCTTGATTAGTCGACGAAGGGCGTGGGGGGTTCTTTCTTCCCTGAATTTGAATATGACGTCTTGATATCTCGCTTCTTCGCAGCGATCATCGAGAAAAAGAATTTCTCTTAACTTTTCACCGGCCTTGAAAGGGCGATTGTGTATTTCATAAAGGCGAAAAAGTAACAGAAGAAGGAAAATCTTCTGCGGTTTTGTCCTGGCATATTCCAGGGCTCTATCAAAACAGCGCTCTGCCCCCCGAAAATCATTCCTTTCCACATTCAAGAATCCCATGGCGCAATAGGGCCTGTAATCCCTGGGGTATTTTGCCACACAGGATTCCAAAAGGGCTGCGGCCCTGGCAAGATTCGAGACCCGCACACAATCCAGGGCAATCCAGAGAAAGCCGCCCCTATCTTGCTCAGTGCTGGTTTTCTTGATCTCGTTCCAGCCTTCATCTGTGTCGTCCCAGAGGTTTGTGAAAAAACGTAGTTGAAAAACCCTGTTGAGTTCATAGAATCCATAACAGGCCAACGGGGTTGACCTCTCGCCATCTATTTCGGATCCTCCACCCGGTTCTGGATTTGGTCCTTCACCGGCGATATAGTTGAAAAAAAGCCTGTTAATTGTTTCAAACGAAAGGTATCCTATTTTCTCCAGGGCCTGGGTTATCCGGGGTAGGTGTTTAGATGGGCAGTTTCCCGTCAGGTGTTTTTTGTCACCGCAATAAAAGCAAGGTGGATTATTGCCTTGAGTCAGAACATCCTGGTACAAAAAAAGATATGCCCCACTCTCTTCCCGGTCGCCTTCATCAATGGGGATAAGCCTATAGAAGGATTTGGGTCGATTTGTATCTGGGTCGGGGATAACGCTAAAAGGGAGATTGTTTTTTATCAATTTATGAGCAGAGACCGAAATGTAGATCTCGCCCGGATCAATTTCTTTCCAGTTGACTTCAAGGCCTTCCATGACTAACTTGTCGGCCCTGAGATAAGGCCCTGAATCGATGATTATTTGGATTGGAAGGATCAGAGGACCCTTCTCCTGCCATAGGTTCTTCTTGATAAACTCTATGACATCCTCAGCCACGGCCAGGGCTAACGGAGCTTTATTTACAATCAAAACAACAGACCTATCAGAAAGGATACTCTCCTTCTCAATCTTGCCACCCCAGAAACCCTCCTTTGTCGCGAGCAGGCGACTCCATGTCTTGTCAAAATCATCTCTGGCAATGTTCCAGACAGGTTTGAAATAGAGCAGAGTTTTCATGACGGGGTCGAACCTGACAGCTTCTTCCCATATCGCTCTGTAGACGGTGAGCCTCCTGGGAACATCTTTTTTGCCTGAAAGGTCGACCATTTCGAAGCGAACCGGAGGTAAATCATGAGCCAGCTCATAGACTTCCTGAGATATATAAATTTGATCACGACCTACCAGGTGAGTCATTTTGGCCGCTATATTTACAACATCACCAAATATGTCGTTCTGTTCAATAATACCGTCGCCGAAATGGATGCCGATTCTGATATGAATCTGATCTTGTAGATCTCTTTCCCGATTATAGGTCTGTAGTTTTTGCTGTATCTTTATGGCCGACTTCAGGGCCTCTTTGGCATTAAGAAAATAGGCCATAACCGAATCGCCCAAAATCTTAACCACAACTCCGCCATGTTCGGTTACACATCCTGAAGCCATGTCCTGATGCTGCTGTAGCATTTGCCGGCCAGCCAGGTCACCCTGGGACTTAAAGAACTGGGTCGAACCGACTATATCAGTAAAAAGGACGGCTATTCTTTGTATAGAATTCTCTGGATACTTATCCATCGGCCGTGGGGATGAAATCCGGGATGAATCTGTTTTTGAAGCTGAATGGATTTTGTGAACGGCTTCCGCTGGGCGCTCTGCGCCTTAGTGAATCAGGCAACTCATTGCAAGATAACGTGAGAGGGTACAAAGCTTTATGGAAAGGGCGCAGAGCGCCCAAAGCATTACGTTCCTACGCAGAGCGTGGGAACGAGAAACAACTGGCGTATGGCCCGGAGGGGCACTTTGGTTCGCTTCCGGCGCTCTGCCCTGTCTCTTTTCTTTGGCCTCGAACAGAAGGCAGGGCATCCGCGAGCTTTGGCCTACCACCGATGAAGGCAATTGCACGCTTTTGAACCCCATGGCCCGGCATCCATGAGGAAAATGCTTATCCCACGTGACGTAATAGTGCTCGCACGTGTGGCAGTCGATGCATTTTGGAGTAACAGATTTTTGTGAACCCATAGGGGGAATCAAATCATTTCTTCAAAAAAGGCTTTCAGCATCTTTTCGGCCGTTTTGTCGTAGTCGATCTCGTATGTTCCTTGTTCAATTTTATCCTTGATGGCCTGAACCTTTTCCATGCGAACCTCTGGTTCAGATTGCATGGCCCTTTGAACCTCTTTTGAGGCCTCTGAGAGATTGACGATTGCATCCTCTTTGGACTCCAGAGGGGTGTCGGCTGACTTAGAAGACTTCTCAGCGTATTCCTTAGTCCGGCTGAGGACCGTTTCATTGATATACTCCGCAATTTCATGACCACTGCCAGTAATCTCCATCTCTCTGTACCTCCATATTAGCCAAGCATATTAGCATCAACCTTGCTTTTGGTGATTTCTTTAAAACGATACTGAAGGAATTTGGAATCGTCAGTGGAAAGGGTTTTTGTCACTTCCCCGTTTTCTTCGTCAATAACCTTAAAAACCAACTCGGTATCGTCTTGTTTGAATGTCAGCTTATTTCCGTATTCGTCTTCAAGCTGGTTCAACACTTCCTGTTCCATACCATTTCTGGGGCCATATCGGGCTACCTTCTCAACAATATCCGCTGTTACTTTGTCAATAACAGCCTTTCGCCTCGCCTCAGTGGAAATCGTGACGCTATCGTCTCGATTTGTGGCCGTTATACTCTTGTGTCGACCCCCACGTACGTTCAGGCTCAGTTGTTTGCCGTATGCCCTTAAAACATTATGAATCTGGTAGGTGGTTATCTCCATAAACACATCTCCTTAGCCTGCTTATCGGAACATTCTGAGACAAACTTTAGAAAAAAAGAATAACAAGAAAACGCAGTAGCAGGATTAGAAATACTTGTTTTTTCTTCTCCTTCTGGATCCTGGACGGCTGTTTACCGGTTGTGCTTCCATGGAAGATTTTTTTATTCACCGCAGAGACCGCTGAGTCTTAAAAATCATATAATACGGCACAAGAAATTGTCCACGCCTATTTTTGAGTGAATAAAATGGGCTCTGGCCGTTGTCATGGCTCCTCATTCGTGGTAAGCAGGGTTTATTGAGTCCGTTGAGTTCATTGAGTTCATTGGGTGTAAGTTCTCAATAAGTTCGGGTACGGATCACTGGATTCCAGCTTTCGCGGGAATGACAGGGTGGTATAAGTATGTGTCATTCCTGCGAAAGCAGGAATCCATAGGTTTGAGTCATTGTATGGTTTACCCGAACTTATTGAGAAGTTACCATTGGGTTCATTGAGTTCATTGAGCTAATATGAACCCAACAGACACAACAGACACAATAAACACAACAAACCGTGTAAACACAACAAACACATTTACGTCGAAGTGATGTACGATCCGAAATCCGAAATCCTATATCTGATTGACGGGAGCAGCTATATATACCGGGCTTATCATGCCGTCCGGCATCTCTCCACAAGCCGGGGTCTGCCCACCAACGCGACTTTTGGTTTTACAAACATGCTCTTAAAGCTTCTCTCAGATCGAAAGCCTGAGTACATGGCAATGGCATTTGATGTAAAGGGCCCTACCTTTCGCCACGAAATATACGAGGCTTATAAGGCGAACCGGCCCCCAATGCCGGAGGACCTTGCCGTGCAGATACCCTATATCAAGCAAGTCGTTGAAGGAATGAACATCTCATCATTGGAACTCCAGGGCTATGAGGCTGATGATATTATCGGGACCCTGGCCCGCACTGCGGAAAAAAACGGCTACCAGGTGGTCATGGTCACGGGCGACAAGGACTTTAAACAGTTGGTTTCCCCCAGGACCAGTATCTGGGACCCTATGAAAGACCGCACCATTGACTATTCAGGCTTAAAGGAAGGCTTTGGCCTGGAGCCGTGTCAATGGGTGGATGTCATGGGACTTTCCGGTGATACATCGGACAATATTCCAGGAGTCCCGGGCATCGGGGAAAAGACGGCCCTTGAATTGGTCAAGACCTTTGGAAGCATGGAGGGAATCCTTAAAAACCTTGACAAGATAACCAGGAAAAAACTGCGTGAGAACCTGACCGACTTTCGTGAACAGGCATTGTTAAGCCGGGAGCTGGTAGCAATCAATACCGATGTGCCTTTATCTGTGGAGCTGGCATCACTAAAGCTATCAGGGCCTGATTCAGAGAAGCTGGCTCATCTGTTCAAGGATCTGGAATTTCAAAGGCTCCAGAAGCAGTTTCCTATGAAGACCGACCTGAGCCACAAAAACTATGGCATGATTCTTGACAATGACGCCCTCAAGGCCCTAATCGATGAGCTGAAGCAGGCACAGATATTTGCCCTCGACCTGGAGACAACGGCAAAGGACCCCATGGAGGCCGAAATTGTGGGACTCTCCTTTGCGTGTCGGCCGAATGAAGCCGTGTATATCCCCTTGCGACACCGCTATTCCGGTGCGCCCAGGCAGCTTGACCCGGACCGGACCCTTGCGAGATTGAAGCCCCTCCTTGAAAACCCGGATCTGGCGAAAGTGGGCCAGAATATCAAGTACGACTGGATTGTGCTCAAGCGTTCCGGGATTCAACTCCAGGGGGTTATGTTTGACACCATGGTGGCCTCCTACCTGCTGAATCCAACCCGGCGCTCCCACAACCTGGAGACAATTGCGGTCGAATATCTCGACCACAAAATGATATCCTACAAAGAGGTCACCGGTGGCAGGAAAGACGACAAAGGCTTTGACAGGGTACCGGTCGAGGATGCGGTGCCTTATGCCTGCGAGGACGCCGATATCACCTTGATGGCCTATGAGATCCTAAGACCGAAACTCGATGAGGGCGGCTTTGACAGCCTCTTCAAAGAAGTGGAGATGCCCCTCATACCGGTCCTTGTGGACATGGAAATGTCTGGCATTTCCGTGGATAAGGATCGTCTGGAGGCTGTATCAAAAGAATTTGAGGGCCAGCTCTATAAAACAGAGGACCGAATATACAGCATTGCTGGAGAGAAATTCAATATTCAATCCCATCAGCAATTGGGCCGGATCCTATTTGAAGACCTCAAACTCCCTATTCAAAAAAAGACGAAAAAGAAGACCGGCTATTCCACGGATGTGGAGGTCCTCACAGCGCTCTCTCTGGAGCATGAACTCCCCGCCCTGGTCCTGCAATACCGCTCACTGGCCAAGCTCAAGTCCACTTATGCCGATGCCCTTGTGGATCTGATTCACCCGGAAACCCGCCGCATCCATACGTCATACAATCAAACCGTCACAGCCACAGGCCGTTTAAGCAGCAGTGATCCCAACCTTCAAAATATTCCCATACGTACCGAGGAGGGGCGCAAGATCCGGGCAGCCTTTGTTCCGCAAAAAGGCTGGACCATGCTCTCTGCGGACTACTCTCAAATAGAGTTACGGCTCCTTGCCCACTATTCCCAGGACCCGACGCTTGTCGAGGCCTTTAAAGAAGACCAGGATATCCACGCGCGCACAGCGGCCGAGGTTTTTCAGTTGCTGCCAAACATGATTACACCGGAGATGCGGCGTCAGGCCAAGGTGATCAATTTTGGAATCATTTACGGGATGCGCCCTTTCAGGCTCTCTAAGGAGCTGGGCATTAGCCAGAAGATGGCAAAGATCTATATTGAACACTATTTTGACAGGTACAAAGGAGTGAAACGCTTTATAGAACAAACCATAGAGCAAGCGCGCAAAGCGGGTAAGGTCACCACGCTCCTGGGCCGTCATCGTCGGCTGCCCGACATTTCAAGCAAAAACCGCACGGCCCGTGAGTTCGCAGAGCGGACCGCGGTCAACACGCCCCTTCAGGGCTCGGCGGCAGACCTAATCAAAGTAGCCATGATCCGGATACACCAGGCCCTTGGCGAAATGCGACTGGAGACCAAGTTGCTTTTGCAGGTCCATGATGAATTAGTGTTTGAAGCCCCGCCCGAGGAGTTAGAGCGTCTAAAAAAACTCGTCACGGAGATCATGGAGGGGGCCTACCCGCTGAGAGTGCCTCTCAAAGTCGACGTCAATGCGGGCAAGAACTGGGCGGAAATGCATTAAGCCTGCTCTTCCTCAATGGCGTGCTCTAATATGGTTTCCTTGACACTTTTGTAAATATTCTTAAAAGTCTCATCAAAAGAGGCAGGAGAGACACGCCCCACCTCAATAAATTTGGCCACAAGCTCTTTTGTCACCTTCAGCACCTGCTCGTCAACCGATCTCATATTTGCCTCCCGGAAGTTTTCACCACGTTAAATCAGCCGAAAGCTCAAAGCCAAAAAACGAAATCCACACCAAAATCTCTTTCTGTAAGTCCATATATCACATGTGCAGATTTTCTCACAAGCGCAAAAGAACAAACATCCCGCAAGTTGACGGGCAATTTGAGAAACACGCGAGAAATGGGCGGTTGTTCCTTGACAGAGGCGTCATATTCTGTTATGAATTTTTGTACCATAACACGGGAAACTTATCTTTTTATGGATTCCCTGGTAAACCGTTGGTGCTGGTGGTGGCAGCATAAAGACGAGGAGTCTGTCCGCAGCCAGCGCTAACTAACGAACATATGCGTTGATCAAAGCCGCGGATAGCTCCTCGGAGCCCGCGGCTTTTTTTGTGTCCAGGGGATCGAATTTAGAATTTTTTCATTGGGGAAAGGGGGTGAAATAAGACGTGAACTTAGGGGCTTCGCCCCAATTGGTCATCTCCTTTCCCAGGAAGATAAGGTTGCAAGTGAATACCAGGTTATTCTGAGGCGGACGTCAGGCCAGGACCATATGACGATCCAGGTGGAGCGAGCAGAATCGACGAAGCCCTCCGAGGACGTGCCGGTCACGCACAGGCTTGAAGATGCTATCAGGCGCAATCTCCTTGTTCGGGGAAAGGTGGAACTGGTGGATTACGGGACTCTGCCCCGTACCGAAAGGAAGAGCAAACGGGTTTTTGGCGAAAGGAACAGTTTGGAGTAAAGGAAAGTGTCAGCACCTCATTCCATGGTTTTGCTATGTTGACGCGAAAAATACTATCTTAAGGAATGAACGGAGGGTCTGGTATGAACGTTCTATTTATTATTGCCACGGATGATGGCGAAACCATATATAATGCCATGAGGCTGGCCAATGTGGCAGTGAAAAGAGGAGATGAAGTGAGCGTCTTTATGCTCGGGAAAGGGGTGCTGTTTGAAAAATGTGGAACCGAGCAATTCAATGTCACGGAACAAATCAACCAGTATGAAGGAAATTTCTACGTCTGAGGGGTCTGTATGAAATCCCACGGTTTGGAGGGATCAAGCACGTGCCCCATCGGCTGGATGGATGATCTATACGAACTGGCTATGGACGCCGACAAAGTTCTGACTTTTTAACTCGTCCCCTTCTCCCTCTTGGGGAGAGAAATAGAGAAAGGGGAAAGCATGGGTCAGTGCTGAGAGTCAGCAATTCTAATTATGGCTTCC
>JAGMBW010000211.1 GCA_023129535.1 Desulfobacterales bacterium | reverse complement strand
ATCCTGATGCTCCAGCATGAGTTCTGCCAACCGCCTTTCCTCCCCATCCAACACATCCAGGTCCCCGCTTTTGGCTACCTGCCAAATCATATGCATATGTTCTCGATTAAGCCTTCTCAATTCGCTGAACATTTCATGTCTTTTCATTCTGTTACCCTTACCCTTTCATGCCCGTAGGGTCCCACCAGAATAAGTGGAAAGGTAAAAATGTCACGAATGCCTTAACGAGTTCTCCTTGCGTTTGGCATCGCCATATTTTCCAAATCTACCGCCCATGTGCACTTCCAATCTTTGCGTCAGAGTTATTCAACCTAGTCAATAGCGTTCCCTGTTTTCCCATAGTCAACAATATCCTCTTTGTTCTCCCATGTCTAGAAAGTTATAAAAAAATAGACGTCCCCAAAATGCCACTGCCAGTCAAGAATGTTCCCAAGGTTTCTTAAAGACTTGACTCGACTGGTTCGCTTATCTTATATGAGAGCTTAGCTATTTTCGGTTTGACCAATCTTTCGAAATCTTTGTATGACAGTCTTATTAGCTCGCTGTGAGAACCTGCGTTGAATGCGATTTCTGCGCCTTCGGCCAAACTGGCCGCTACAAAAACGTCCATTCCATAAAGATTCCCAAAAGGCGGCATCGCACCAATTTCGCAGTCGGGAAACATATTTTCAAACTCCTCCTCGCTGGCGAGCTCGACTGAACTCGCTCCAGCGACTTTCTTCAGCAGATCGAAGTCAACCCTGTAGGAAGCAGGCAGAACTGCCATCGCCGTCTTCCCATCGATTTTGACCATCACTGTTTTGGCCAATTCCTTTCCCGGAATGTGCGCTGACGCAGCAATCTCCTGGGCTGTGTAAACCGGGGAGCGAGTGATGGTTACGTACTTGATTTGATGGCCATCAAGATAGTTCTTCAACTTTTTCAGCATGGCAACCTCCTTTTTTGTGTATACGCGCCTTTCGCTTGGCATCGCCATGTTTTCCAAATCTACCGCCCACGAACACTTTCTCCAAATCTTGCTTCAGAGCTATTCGACTTGGTCAACAAGGCCTCCTATTTTTTGTCCGACTTGGAAAGCGAGCATTTTTACCCAAAATAGCCTTGAGCCGAAATGGGTAAAATCATGGTAAGTAAATCTCTTGTCCAAGGGGACGGCAGGTTTCAGTTTGAGGTTCCATGGGGCCGCTACAACGCTCAATTCCTCACAATCTTCATCTATCTTCGACTTTCTTGCCATCATGAACCGGCTCTAAAGGGATTACTTAGAAACTGTAAAACTAAAGAGCGTCCCCAACCCCCCAATCAATATATCAATACCCGTCCCCTATATTCCCCCGCCTGTAAAAAGCAACGGGGGTCATACGTCGGCCTGATTCCCTTTTTGAGTGAGAGTTGTAATATAAGTCTTCGAAAGATATTTTTTCCAATTAGGTTCTTTAAGTATTGGCGGGACAGACCCTGTGTTCTTGTCCCAGTCGTGGTCAGGCTTGTGAGGATGTACCTTGATGACATTTCTTTCCTTCCCTTTATCATCCTTCTCTATGTCAAATTCGACAACATATAACCGGCTAAATTTGTACCAATATGCCTCATTTGGTTTGATGCCACTATACATAATCACAGCTCCAACATAAAATAACTTCGGCGTGATACCCGTCTCACCTATGATAGGATGGCATGGCACAAACGCATCTTGCTGATCAGGAAACACCGTCTTAACATCTGGAAATCCACCGTATGCTTCTTCAAACCAATTCACAAAATCCGTGTTGCCTCTTTGATCGCTGGCTACCATGTACTGCGTCTTTATAACCCTAGCAGGGACCCTACCTTGGTTCTTAAAATACAGACGGCCCCCGCCGAACCACGGGCCATCCGATTTTCGTTTCCACACAGCAACATTCTTAAGATGAACGTACAGATACGGCCTTTTTTCCAAATGGTACTCTTCTGCCTGCAACTCAATTTGGTCCGTCTGCAACTTGACGCTTTTCTCTAGTTGTATAGCTTGATAACCCACGAAAAAGAACGCACCTACGGTTCCCAAGGCACCGAAAACTGTCCCCAGCACAACGAATTTTCGGGCTACAGGTTCAGTGCCTGAAACAATCCAAAGAAAGACCAAGACAATAATAAGCAACAAGGTTCCCCAAGCTAACCTTCCGAGTTGTTTATCCGATAATTTCCCAGACATTGATGAACCTTTCTCTTGACTTTTCACTCAGCCTAACAGAAACTCCAAATGACTTTTACTTAATTCTAATCAATTGCTGATATTAATGGGTTGAAAGGCGTGCAAGTAATTCTTGCGCCACCAAGTTATGTCTCTCTGCCAGTTTTGTCAGCAGCCAACGATAATTATCAAACGTTCCCTCGGACTGCCTTATGATGAAAAGCTGTTTGCTATATAAAGACTCCAGCATCTCGGCAAGCAGCTCAGCTAGTCCATGTTTCCTCCAGAACTGGTATGGATCTTTTTCAAGGGACTGCCTGATGTGTCTGAGGCCGATATCCAACACTCCAGAAAATGCAGGCTGGGCGAGTAACCTCGCTAAAAAAACGTCCAAAGCAACACTCCTAGCGCAATGTTCAAGTACTCTATTAATTGATGGCCGCATAGTTTCTATCAACGGGCCATATTCTTTACCCCAAACGTTTCTTAAATGCGGGGTTCCGCCAATAAGGTGGCCAAAGAGTACAGGGGCATTATACCAAGCAAACGGTTTTGATAAATCCCAAGATTCACATGACAGGGCATAGTCGATCATTGCTCTCCATATTTCCGTAAACACCGCTCCACGGGTCGTTTTTTCCAAATTCGTAGCAAACCAATATAACAAGAAATCCTGTACAAAACGCTCTTCGTTTGGACCAAGAGAAAGAATGACTTTCCAGAGGTTATCTCTTCCTTTAGATACGGGAATATGGGGAACAGCAGACGCAACCTCCCTGAGGATCCAGTGGTCAAAATCTAAAGGTATCGTACGGCGAGGCCTTTCATCATCTCCCTTGGTTCCAAAATCGAGGCGCCTCAGACTAATTGTAAGACCAGATTCTAAGGCGTTCAATGCACTGTCAAAATCAAAAGGTGGCTTCCCTTGGAAATCCAGCACAAGGCAGGAGAGGGCAAACTTAAGCGTTGAAAGATCAAGCCAAGGAAAATGACTGTCTACACGCCTTCCCTCTGCTCGATGCATTTCTCTGCTTCTTTTCTCCAATTCCAGTGGGTCTATTAACTGGCATGGGGTCTTCCCGTCTACAAAATCCCTAATAACTGACGACTTGTAATCTAGAAGTGAGCCGGAAGGTTCAAAACTTATGCTCCCACAACGCCAGGCTCCCAACTGGATGACCAAGTTGACAAATTGGATAAAAGAATCGCCTAAAGCACTAGCTCGCTCTTTCACTGAAGTGCATAGCAGACCTACAGGTTTGTCATAGTAGGTGCTGGCAAGCAGGGCAATGATTTCCCGATGATCTTTTGAATGTACATCATGTTCCCATAAAAATGGATAGGCTATGGGGCAGAATTCATCCCAACCAGCGAGAAGAACAGCTGATGGAACATCGAATTTCTTAGGAGGGGAAGGATTTTTGCAAGGAGCAGCCATGGTTTTCTGGCACCAACTGTAAACTTCAGGGCGTTTTTTTACCCAGTTGGACGCACATACAATAAGGATTGCAGCGATTCCGCACATGATATCATATTTGCTCTTTAGTCCTTCAGCATCTGCATCAGTGAGAATATTCTCGAAATATGTAACAGAATGCCATAGCTGCTCTGCCTCCGAATCGCTGAGTTCACGTCTTTCTTCTATTAGTTTATGTAGCTTTAGCGGAGTGGTACTGATCAATAGCCTCTTCTGGCTTTCTTCAAGTCCCTCTTTTCTTTTTTCCTCAACAGACTTTGGTGCACGAAATTCCAAAGCTTTCTCTCCGTTAGGTGTCTCAACCTCATGCCAGTTCTTCCCATCAAACCAGAGACATAAATTTTCCAAGGACAGGTTATCAGGATTCTTTTTTAGCTTTCGTTGCCACTCCTCCCGTGCTTCGTTAAAACAAGAAACCATTGATTCATCATTTAGAAAGAACTGAATCGCAATCCCACTCAATTCGTACTTTCTATGAGGTAGTCCATGAAATCCCTTAGCAAGTTTTGCAAATTGTTCAGACTCTAGTCCCCATCCCATCATTTGAAAGCCTTCCAAGCTTGCTAAACGTTGCGTATCCCAGTCATAGAAATACTCTGAGGCCAGGAAAGGTCTTAACACCCCAGTGAAAAGTTCCGGTGATTTTTTGCCTACTTCCAAAGCGACACCGACAATAGCTACTGATTTTGTTTGAGTTAAGGCTTCTTTAAGATAGACAGAGACGTCTTCTTTCAGGTCGATCATCAGATATAGCCACTTCTCAAAGGCCATAAGGGCGGACACAACAACATCCGGGACATGTGATTGATCCCTGAACCATAAGAAAATATTTGGTCCCCCGAGGTATTCTTTTACGCCATCGTTAAAGGGTATGGATATGGAAAATGGCTGCTCACCATCTTCTAATCTATAGTCAAAGGTTCGGTCTGTGGCGAAATCGACCAACTTACACAGGAATTTAATGGCACATGAAGGGTTTATTTGAAAAAAACTAAGAAATGGGCCCCGAAACCAGAGAGGAGGGTAAAAGTCATAGGTGGATTCAAAATTGAGTCGCTCCAGCTCAAACGATGAATCATCATAACCACGACGTCTTCGAGGAGTTGGCTCCTCTATAAGAACAGTTAAGAGGATTTCTATACACAGATCTGGCTGGGTGTGCATGAGAGGTTGTAAAGCGGTACTGTCAAGACAAACTTTTCGAAATGCTTCATCCACCCGTTTGATCGGGCCATCAGGCCACGGCTCAGGCGCCGTCTCATCGTCGAAGTCAAACGTCGCTAATGCGGGCATAGTTACTCTGTCTATTTTTTCGGGAACATTAGCTTAGTTTTGCTTTACTTCAGCCCATCCCGGTGGAGGCTTTCTGCAGCAGGCGACCAGAGCAAAATCTCGGACCCTTTCTGGATGTTCATAGGCAGCATAAAGTGCAGACCTATAAATGATTTCGGAAGATTTGCCGTCACAATGATACCAACTCCCTTTCCATGTCTCCGTGTTCAGATTCTCAGCCAAGCCAAGAACAATCTCGCCAAGATCTTTACGGCACGGGAAAGAATTTTGGTTGGGCAAATGAACAGGCATCTTTGACAACCACGTAAAACCAATAGAGGCCACTTCCGTAGGTGCATACTTTGAACATTGATCACGGTGCTGGATTATCCATCTCAATATGGGTAACCATTGAGCTACAAGTGGTATTCGCTGGCTGCTTGACAGATAGATATCAAGATCAAGTTGCTCATCTTCTGGAAGCAGTAACCTATATTTTGGGTCTGGAACGCTTAGCAAGAATTCAAAACGTTTCAAAAGGCGGCGCAAGAGAAGACCGTTGTTCTGAAACAGTAGCGGTTCCAGACGCCTCAAGGCATTTTCAGGATTGCCTGCAAACAAGGCTCCTTCGATAAAGAGGTCGCGTAATGACTGAAGGTTTTGGCCTTGAGATGCCTGCCAAATTGCGCTGAATGATGCGAAATCATCGCCTTTTTCAATTAGGGTTAGGGCGTACAGACGAATTGCCTTAAACCACATAGGGAAATGAAGTTTGGGAGTCACAAACTCAATGAAATTTTCGCCTTTGGATATCAATAGACGTGTTCGGGCCCAGTCTGCTTGGATATCGTGGGCGAACCATATCCGTTCCTCCTTTATTACCAAAACGCCGTCAAGCCGTAATTCCTCCACATGACTGTGATCATTCGGATCAAGTTCGGACAAAGATATGTGGGCGATGGATCTATCTGCTTGGCGAGCTGCCAGTGATTGCAGAAACTGTGACCGGGCAGTCTTAGTGTTTGCCCTCGTTATCACTGTTCTCCAATACCAATTCATAAAATCGGACTCGCCGATCCATTGAGATGGGTCAAACTCCCCAATTTCGAACCCCCTTGCCATCAGGTCAAGGAGTTTAAGGTTTCGGAGAACAGGACGGAACTCAGGTCTGAAAGAGAGGCGGCGGAAACTTGGAAAATTTGAAAGCAGGTCGTTTAGCTGATCATCACGTATTGTCTCTAACGATTTGATCTCTTGCTCTGAAGAGAATCCGGGTCTCCCAACAAGGATGTGCATGATCCGATTCAGGGCTTCAGGTTGACACGTAATGAATATCTTCCAGCGTGGCCCCGAAGATTTACCGAGCAATGAAAGCAAAAAACGAAGGTTTTCAATTTGATTCTCTGATATCACCTGCTCCAGGGCGTCAAGAACGGCATATCTTTCGCCTGCAGGGGAGTTGCTTAAAATGTCCTGGAGCGGATTCATAAGAGAAATTTTTTCTCCCCACTTTCTGGGGACTAATCGCTCAAGTGTCGGTGCTGAAGCCCAGACTACTTCAACAGACTTCTTTTTGGCCTTAAGCCAACGCTTGACCAGCGCAGATTTACCGCTACCACTTGGCCCAGAAAGAATGAGGACATCATTTTTAACAAAGGACACGTCAAAAGAATGAATCTCATCATCACGAGGTATGCGATAAGAGCCACCTATTGTGTCCTGAATTAATTCTAAAGCAAAAGCGCAGTCTTCCCTCAAAAGCTCCCAGTCAGCATTGAAATTGGGATAGTCACAAAGCTCAAACTCACCAATAAGCTCATCCTGTAATTCTTTGCGGCTGATTCCGCCTCCAATTGGTTTTCGCTCTGAAACAATCGAGACAAGCCGGTCCCATAGTCTCCGACTCGCCTCCACTGACTTGTCTTTAAGTATCTGCCCACAGAAATATAGCCCATCACGTAGATCTCGTGAATCGGACTCTTGGAAATCATATTCTCGCACTCTAAGCCGTGACAAAAGCTCGCCAGGGAGAGGCTCGGCTACGCCGGTCCCATTAATCATTTCAGATGGACACCTGAATTGTGCATACAGGCTAACAAGCTCTTTGGAAACGTAACCGTTGGGTTTGGAAAGGCGATCGTCCAATTGTTCAGGAACCATCTTGCTGGCCATATTAATGAGCTGGTGTAATCGGGGACGAATCTTTGGAGGCAGAGTTACCGTGCAGATGAGCAAAAAATCTTTGTTGCGCTCAAAGACGGACGAATCCCCATGGAGGTACTGGACCCAGGCATCACGAATGACGGCCTTCGGAACAGTTTCTTGGCCAAAAATTTGACTACTCTTAATAGTACAAGCGACACGCCCTCCTTCATCTTCCGTCGTGACTAAAAAATCGTCAAAAAGCCATCCGTCCACTTTGACTTGAAAATCAACCCTGCTAATATTGCCGGGCCGAAACGAGAACGGGATACTTCCGGACAAGAGATGAGATAGATAGAGAGCGCAAACTTGGGTTTCAAAAACTTCTCCTCCGCCTCCGGTGAATTTAGGTGATGCGGTCTTCCTAATCATTGCTTATATCCGATTGATTAGCTTGACATTTATTAACTTCTCACGTCTTGTTTTTTTCTTGTGGATGGGCGGCGCGGGGGTCGGCTGGGAGTGGATCAAGGATCGTTTGATAAGGCCGACCGATTTTCTTGGCCTCTGCCATGGCATCGTAGCATTCTAAAATTACGCGCTTGGTGCGATATTCACCAAATTTCTGCTCATCTTTGCGCTTGACGATAGGAAACGTTTCCATGATGTAGTCGATATCGTAGCGTTCTATACCGTAGAGGTGAAAGTAAATTGCATCGAGTTCGCAGCGGATTGGGAATCTACGCTCCACATCCCAGACAAACGGTTCAGGTTTAGTCGGTTCACTGGAATCATTTTGATACAAAACCGCGCAGACGTCATCTGCAAATGCTTTTAGATCAGCACCTGTATACGTAAGCTCCAACACCCTTCTCAGAATCTCCTCCCTAATATTGTCCGGATACTGTTCAAAGGTAAGCACCGGAAGCTGTTTGAGAATGAAGTATGTGTAATGAATTCCGCCGATTTTCTGCCTACCAACATAATCGAAAACGAATGAATTTAGATTCGCCATCATGAGAGGAATAGAATATGCTTGGTGTTTTTCTGCAAATATCAAGGGCATCGTGTGCCCAACAGCAACACGTGGAATAACTGTTGAGATCATAGTCCTTTCATTCGTTGGAGATGTAACGTCAGTGAAGCCTAGCAAATAAAACCGAGTCCAGCCATCCGGCATAGAAGCGTCTATGTCCCTTGCCAAAAGCCAGTATCTGCCGACAACAAATCGGTTGATGTCTCTGTGCTCGTCATCATTCAGTTGAATAGGCTGCCCTTGACGGATAGTAGCTGTGGCACTTAGGACCACGTCTGCAGCCCTGTGATCGAAAGCTTGTGCCATTTTCGCCTCATATAAAGGCAAATACCGTTCTGCATCCCGAACGAAAACATTGCCGTTTAGACTCCATCCTTCAATTTCCAGTTCCTCCCACGTCCGAAAGAGATGTGAGTCATTGGTCATGTGAAACATAGTAGAGAATCTTATTCCCCATGGATTCTCCTCCTCCCCCTTGCTTTCGTCAATGAGCACGTGCAATGTCCGGGACGTCCGTGAAATTTCAACATTTGGCCCCCTTCAAGAGCCCCCTCTCTTAACACCGTGTGGCACCTTGCTTTTGTGGGCGCCTTTAAGGGATTTGACCTTTCTCCGCTGCTGGGCATCAGGTGGCCTGAGGCGGGTTTTGCGGATCTGCGCCTTGCGCTTGGCATCGCCGTATTTTCCAAATCTACCGCCCATGGACATTTCGCAAAAACCTTGGCAGCCCAGTTATTCAATGTGGACAACAATGTTCCTTATTTTGAATCTCGACAAAATGAGCTCTATGTAACCTCCTCCACCTCGAATGGCACGAGATAATTTTCGATAAGTGAATTGGGTCTAAGTTTGAAGTTATCCAATAGTTGTTCGCACCGTATAATACTTAAAGGTTGCTCGAAAA
>JAGMBW010000210.1 GCA_023129535.1 Desulfobacterales bacterium | reverse complement strand
TGACACGGATTTCACTGATTACACTGCCTAAACCTAATCCGTGGCCATCCGTGCCCGCCCTACCCACCCTGGTGCGACAGCGAATCGAAAATGCTGATGCAAAGCAAACCCGGTCTGGGCCAGGGGCGCGACGTGCTTGAATTAATCTGCCAACCCTATAATCCCGGTCTGGGCCAGGGTCTGGGCCAGGGCTCAAAGCAAAAGAGATCATACTTTCACCTTTCAGCTTCTTATCCGGCTAAACCGGCTAAACGGGCTCAACGGGCTAACACGCGACATGAAACTATCAGGTCATTGTATTGTTGATCTACTGAAAACGATCCGGCATGCACAGGGGCGGGTCAATTGCACTGGACTGTCAGGGGCTGAGCAGGCTTACCTGTTGTACCGGTTGTATGCTGATCTCAACCATCCTCTTTTGGTCCTGTGTGCAAAAACCAGGGAGGCTGAACTCTTAGCCGCGGACGTTCGTTTTTTTTCTGGGGGAACTGATATTCCCATCATCACATTTCCATCCTACGATATTCTTCCCTTCAAGCCTGTGGCCTATCATCCCCGAACTGCATGCCAGCGCATTGAAACACTGTACCGGATACTGACCGACTCTCAGCCCCCTATTGTGATAACCACGGTCTCTGCCCTTTTGCAAAAAGTGATTCCCAGACAGGTCCTGTCCCGGTTTGCAGAATACATCGTGGCGGGTGAGGAGATTGATCGGGAGGGACTTGTCCGAAAACTGATTCAAGGTGGGTATCAAGAAGCCGTGCTGGTGGAGGACCCAGGGGATTTCGCCATCCGGGGGGGATTGATTGATGTCTTTTCACCCCTTTATCCTGATCCAATCCGCATCGAGTTCTTTGGTGACACAGTAGAGTCGGTAAGAACGTTTTCAGCAGCAGACCAGCGTTCGCTAAGGCCTATATCTGAGGTCACCCTCCTGCCGGCTGCGGAAACCGCGCTTGATCCCTCAGAGATGGACCACATTGCTAAACGGGTTCGTGGACATGGCGAGGCCCTCGAGATGCCCGGCCTGCGTGCCGAGGAGATCATAGAAAGACTTGCAAATCTGGATCAATTCCCGGGGATCGGAGGGCTCGTATCTCTTATCCACGCCTCGCTGGATACCCTATTCGATTATTGCCCAAAACAGACCTTGCCGGTCGTGGTCGATCCCGGAACCGTTGAAAAGCTGGCCCTTGACGCTGAAGAAGCAGTAACCAGGAGCTATCTTTCGGCCTTCAATGACGGCAGATTTTGTGTAGAACCTGAGGCCCTCTATCTCACCTGGTCCGAAGTGGATGCCACACTTGCCCACAGGCCCCACGTGGTCTTCACGATGATGCCGGTGGTAGACGCAGCTAATGCGACCTTTAATCTAACCATTGAAAAGAACGAGCTCATCACCCAGCAACTCAGGGCACGACCTGGCAGCGTGCGTATTGCAGATACAGGCCGCGTTAGAGGCGGTTTAGCCGCCTCTAACGGGGCAGGCACGGGTGAAACCGAGGACCTGCTGAGGCCTTTGATAGAGTGGATCAACCGTGCCCTCACAATTGGGCTGGCTTCGTACATGGTTTGTCATACCAGAAAGCAGGCTGAGCGCCTGCTGGAGCTGCTCATGCCTTATGGAGTACGTGCGGACCTTCTTGAGGCATTCCCCGGATATGACTATCGCAACGATTCTCCGTGTATTTGCCTGGGTGAACTCTCCTCGGGGTTTGTCTGGCCCAACGAAGCCCTTGCTATTATTACTGAAAATGAAATCTTTGGCCACAGTCGCAAGAGAGCGAGGTTCCCAAAGCAGGAAGTACGAACACCCACGATTGCCTTTGAGGATCTAAAAACCGGCGATCTTGTTGTTCACACAGAACACGGTATTGGCCGATACAATGGCCTTGTCAAGCTTGAGGTGGCAGATATTGCTAATGATTTCATGCTCGTAGAATATAGGGACGGTGACAGACTGTATGTGCCGGTGTACCGCATGAACTGCGTGCAAAAATATGTCGGCGTGGATGGCATCGCAGCGCGTCTGGATAAGATGGGTGGCAGAACGTGGCAGAGGGTAAAGGAGAGGGTGAAAAAATCGATCCGGAAGATGGCCGGGGAACTCCTCAAGCTCTATGCCTGGCGCAGGGTTCAGGAAGGACATGCATTTTCACCGCCGGACCGCTACTTTGAAGACTTTGAGGTTGCATTCGAATATGCCGAGACACCAGATCAGACTCGGGCTATCGCCGATGTCATGGCCGACATGGAATCACCCGTGCCCATGGACCGGCTGGTTTGTGGTGATGTAGGCTATGGGAAGACCGAGATAGCTCTGCGCGCAGCCTTCAAGGCGGTCTGGGACCACAAGCAGGTGGCGTTTCTGGTCCCGACCACAGTGCTGGCCGAACAGCATTTTCAGACCTTTAAGAATCGGTTTGAGCCTTATCCGGTTGAGATAGAGGCCCTGAGCCGGTTTCGCTCTCCCGGCCAGCAAAGAGCGATTGTGCGAAAAATGAAGGCAGGCAAGGTGGACATTGTCATAGGGACTCATCGCCTTTTGCAAAAAGATATTGTCTTTAAAGATCTTGGTCTGGTCATTATTGATGAAGAGCAGCGCTTCGGTGTAGCCCACAAGGAACGGCTGAAGCAACTCCGGCGCTGCGTGGACGTGCTGGCCCTGACTGCCACGCCCATACCAAGGACCCTCCATATGTCTTTGATGGGTGCCAGGGATCTGAGTATCATGGCAACGCCGCCGGAGTACCGTTATGCGATCAAAACCTACATCTGCCCCTTTGATGATACGGTGGTGGCAGAGGCGTTTCACAGAGAACTTCAACGAAATGGCCAGATATTCTTTGTCCACAACAATATCCACACGATCTGGGCGGTGGCCCGTCACCTCGCAAAGCTGGTGCCGGGTGTACGGATTGGGGTAGCCCACGGACGCCTGGATGATGAGGAACTGGAAAAGGTCATGCTCCAGTTGTTGCATCGTGAAATTGACGTCTTGGTCTGTACCAGTATTATAGAGTCAGGGCTCGATTTCCCATCGGCAAATACCATTTTGATTAACCGGGCCGATAAGTTCGGTCTGGCTCAAATCTATCAACTCCGGGGTCGGGTGGGACGGGCAGAAGAACAGGCCTATGCCTATCTGTTCATACCGCATGAAAGCGCCCTGACCAGAGATGCCCGCAAACGCCTCAAGGTCCTTATGGAACACAGCGATCTTGGGGCTGGTTTTCAGATTGCCATGAGCGACCTGCAGATACGAGGTGGCGGCACCATCCTCGGGCCCTCACAGTCCGGGCAGATCGCATCAGTGGGCTACGAGATGTACCTGGAGCTCATGGAGCGCACCACGAATGAGCTGAAAGGTGAACCGGTTGTGCCAGAGGTGGAACCCGAGATTAAAGTGAACCAGTCAGCCTACATCCCTGAAACCTACGTATCGGATATTGATCAAAGGCTGGTGTCATACAAGCGGTTGGCTAAGATGACCGAACCATCTGAGGTTGTGGAGTTTCATGAAGAACTCAGGGACCGCTTTGGCCCTGTTCCTGAACCGGCAAGGGTTCTTATGGACAAGATTGTTCTGAAGGTGGTATGCAAAAAAATGGGCATCCAGCGTTTGGACTTAACCGATCAAAGGCTCGTGCTTTCCTTTTCCCAGGATTGCCCCTTGAGCCCGGAGAAAATAACCCGTCTTATTGAAAGAGATCCGGGGCGATTCCGTCTCACAGCGGATGGCGTGCTTCAGGTATCAATGCCATCCGGTGAGTCTCAAGACCCCCTGAAAACCACCAAAAAGGTCTTGCAAGATCTGGGTTGACATGATAGCGGGTTGCCCGCTGGTCATTTGTGATTGGGCATTTGTCATTTGTCATTTGTCACTGATCATTTGTCATTTGTCATTTGTCACTGATCACTGGTCACTGATCACTGCGTACTTCGCGCTGGCCTATGCAGATTGAAAAATGAGAAACCCTAAAAAAATACTGATTGAATCTCTTATCTTATTTTTGCTTGTTTCAGGATGCTCCAACAAGGGTGATACAGCGGCTGAAAATCAAGTCGTGATCGGTGTGGATGACCGTGTGCTCACCTTAGCCGAATTCAATGAGTACTTTGAGCCAATCAGAATGTGCTGTGATGAAACACAAGCTGAAAATAGTGGCGCTATGCGGGAAGCTCGGCATCGTTTCCTTTTGCAGCTCGTTGAGGAGATGATCATTCTAAGAAGGGCCGATGAGCTCAGCGTGGATGTCTCACCACAGGAACTGGATGAGGCTGTGGCGGATTTTCAAAAGGACTATCCTGAAGGAGGCTTTGAAGATGTATTTCTCCGCCAGGCTATTTCATTTGAAGCGTGGAAAGAAAGGCTGGAAAAGCGGCTCCTGATGCAAAAGGTCATCCAAAAAGAGCTTTTCAAGAAAATTTTGGTGACACCGCAAGAAATAAAAGATTATTATGACAAACACTGGCAAGAATGGAGCCATGGGGAGCAGATACGGGCCCGTCACATCTTGCTCCCGAGTGAGGATCAGGCAAACAATATCCTGGAACAGCTTGAAAATGGTGATGACTTTGCCACCCTGGCCCGCCTCCATTCCGTGGCCCCGGAAGCTCAATGCGGTGGGGATATGGGATATGTGGTCCGCAGCCAACTCCCCGGGTGCCTTGAGGAAACCCTTTTCGAACTCGATCCGGGGACTGTGAGCGCCGTGGTTAAGACACCGTATGGGTTTCACATCTTTCAGGTGATCGAAAAAAGACAGGCAAGTAAACCGAACATCGAAGATTGCATTGAGAAAATTAAGCAGGATATTCAGAAGGAAAGGATGGGGGCTGCCTATGGGCCGTGGTTGGCCAGACTCCGATCACGTTATTGCATCAAAATCAACAAGGAAGTAATCTGATGAAGAAACGATCGATTCCAATATGCTTTTTGAATTTTTTGATCATCCTGTGCGGCCTGGTCTCAGGAGATGCAGCAGGCTACTCCGAACAGGTATATCGAGATCGCCTTGTGGCCATAGTTAACGATGATGTCATCACCCTGTCACAACTAAATGAAGCCCTTGCGCCTTATGTCCAGCAATTTCGTGAGGCCCACTACCCCCAACAGGTAGAGCGTGAAAGGTTGTTCAAGGTTCGCCAGGACATCTTGAACAAGATGATCGACCAAAAATTGACCGATCAGGAGGCTCAAAGATTGCGAGTGTCGGTTGATGACAGGGAGGTGGATCAGCAAATAGAACAGATCAAGAGTCAGCATTTCTTAACGGAAGAGGAACTCCGAAAAGCCCTTGCGACTCAAGGCTACACCCTGGAAGAATATCGCAAGCAGACAAAGGAGCAGATGCTTCGGATTAAGTTCATCAATATTGAAGTCAAATCTAAGATTGCAATCACTGAAAAAGACATTCGAGATTATTATGAAAACCACAAGGAAGACTATCAGGAAACACAGAAATACCACCTCCGCACCATCCTGATAAAGGCACCGCCCTCGATTAGTGGTGATACTAAGAAGGCAGCGCTTGAAAAGATCGAAATAATTGTAAAGGAATTTGAGTCCGGAGCAGCTTTTGATGAACTGGCCAGGCAGTATTCACAGGACGGCACTGCCGCGGCAGGAGGAGATCTCGGTCTCTTCACCCTGGATGAACTTTCCGCCAAATTTCGGGAGACGATTCGCCGGATGGAGGTAGGTCAAATCAGCCCGGTCTTAGAGGTGTCACAGGGGTATCAAATCCTTATGCTTCAAGAAATAGAGAAGACACCAGCAAAACCCTTAAAGGAGGCCAGAATAGAAATCCAGGAAAAGCTTTACCGGGAGTTGGTGGAAGAAAGATACAATACCTGGCTAAAGGCGCTAAGGGACCGATCCTACGTGAAAATTATTCAGTAGACAGCAACCATTCACGGAGTAATGGAGTAATGGAGTGATGGAGTAATGGAGTAATGGACTTAGAGGGTGGTTGCAGTGCTATGTTTTACATTGCTCCAATACTCCATTTCTCCATTTCCCCAGAAATAAACCATGCCTGTTGATCGAACAAGAATCCTTTTAGACACCATCAAAAGACTCCTCAGGCGGGGTGCGGCGATCCATCTTCATAAGATTGTCAACAAGACCCACGCCGCAGACCTGGCAGTCGTGTTCCGGTTTCTGACACTCTACGAGCAAGAAACGCTTTTTGATCTCGTGCACACTGTTGAACATAAGGCTATGCTCTTCAGTGAACTGGAAGAAGAGATCCTCGTCAAGCTGATCGAAGACATGCCGGCCGAGAAAATTGCCGAGATTCTGGCGCAGATGCCGAGCGATGATGTTGCAGACCTGCTTGGCAAACTCTCTGATGACCGGGCCAAGGCCCTGCTCGACCTCATGACAAAGGAAGAGTCTGAAGAGCTGGAAGAGCTGCTCCGTTACGATGAACAGACCGCTGGTGGCATCATGCTGCCGGACTTTATCGCTCTGAAGGAGGAAACCACGGCAAGAGAGACGATAGAGGCGTTGCAGAAGGAATATATTGATGTGGAAATGCCCTTCTATCTGTATGTAGTTGACGATCACGGCCGTCTGGTTGGTGTTATCTCACTGCGGCAACTGGTTGTGGTGCCTCCTGAAACCAGGCTCAAATCGATTATGGCCACAGACGTTGTAAGTGTGCATACCAATACGGACCAGGAAGAGGTGGCCAGAATCGTTGCTCGTTATAATGTGCTCGCAGTACCAGTGGTAGACGAAAGCAGCAAACTGGTCGGCATCGTCACAGTGGATGACGTCATCGATATCATCCGCGAGGAAGCCACTGAGGATTTCCTGAAGATGGCAGGGGCAGGTGAAGGTCTGGTGGAATCCCAGTCGGTCTTTAAGAGCACCCGAATCCGACTCCCCTGGCTTTTGGCCAGTTGGTTTGGCGGCGTTATCGCCTTCCTTATTATCGGCCACTTTGAGAGGGGCCTGAAAAATTTTGTTTACCTAACGGCTTTTATACCGATTATCATGGGTATGGGTGGAAATATTGGCACCCAGTCTTCCACGATCGTCGTTCGCGGTCTCGCCACCGGACAGCTCAATCTCAAGCAGATATGGGAGGTTATGTTCAAGGAGTTAGCGATTGGGTTTCTCCTCGGCTTTTTCTACGGTCTTCTGATTGGATTCATCGCCCACGTTCGTTATGACCCGTGGTCTGGAGTCACCGTAGGGCTTGCTGTCATAAGCTCCATGACCATTGCTGCCATGGTGGGTTCACTGGTACCGATGGTCTTTGCCCGTATCAACGTCGATCCGGCTGTCGCCACCGGACCTTTTGTGACCACCTCCATTGACATCCTGAGTGTGTTTTTTTACTTCCAGATCGCAACCGTGTTGCTCCATTTATAGACTTCATGCCGCACGTATCTTCCCCTGCCATTATGCTCCATGCCACGGAGCACGGTGACTACGACAAGATCATCACCTTCTTCTCCCTTAAGCAAGGGAAGATTTCGGTCATAGCCAAGGGGGCTAAGAGGAGCATCAAGCGTTTTGCAGGGATTTTGGAGCTCTTTTCGGTTCTGAACCTTGTATGGAGCTATGGCCGGGGCCGGGGGCTGCCAATCCTCAAGGAGGCCTCCGCGGTCCATGTCTTTGAGCAGATCCGAACCAATATCACCAGGACAGCCTATGCCAGTTACTGGTGTGAGTTGGTCTACAGGTGGATGGAGGAACGCCACCGGCAGGTTTCTGTCTACACGCTCCTTGAGTATGCACTGGACCAGCTCCACTGTGGGAGCGTGTTTGAGCACGTCCTTCACATCACTTTTCAGCTTCGCTTCATGAACATAAGTGGTTTTAGACCCGGCTTTGATCATTGCAACATCTGCCGGATGCCCCTGGAGCGATTTGGGCGTTCCTCTGTTGCATTCGATGTCAGGCGGGGAGGGATATTATGCGAAAAATGCGCCCCTCAACGGACAGGTTCTCTCTGTCTTTCCAAGGGAACGATCAAGCTTCTCTGCTGGGTTTTAAACGCACCATTAGAGAAACTTGATCGACTCCGGTTTTCCAGACAGGCCATTGAGGAAAGTCTCCGGATGGTTGAAGCCTTTGTGGCGTACCATCTCGGAAAAGAAACAAAAAGCTTGAAGTTTTTGAAGCAGATTAACTCCGCACTTCCGCATTGATTCCTTTACAAACCAGTCCTTTCAGTATATCCAGGGAAGAGAAAGTGCCTAAAGTGTCTAAAGTGAGCTAAAATGCCTAAAGTTAAAGGCTGAAACACCGTTCAATTAGTTTTATTGGTTCCGTTGGTTGGATTGGTTGGAAGCCAATAAGACTAATTCAACCAATCTAACTAATGAAACGAGTAATTAAACAGGTTGATCAAGTCCTCAACTTTAGCTCACTTTAGGCACTTTAGCTCACTTTAGTTCACTCTCTATTAAGGATAGAATATATGCTTACCTTCCAGAAACTTATTCAGGTTTTAGAGAATTTTTGGGCGCGGCACCGTTGCATCTTGCAGCAGCCCTATGACATCGAAGTCGGTGCTGGCACCTTTCATCCAGACACCCTTTTGAGGGTGATCGGCCCTGAACCGTGGCGGGTGGCCTACGTGGAGCCCTCTCGTCGTCCGACCGATGGCCGTTATGGAGAAAATCCCAATAGGCTTCAACGCTACTACCAGTATCAAGTCATCCTGAAGCCTTCTCCTCTTGACATCCAGGACATATATTTGCGAAGCCTGAAAGCCCTCGGGATCAACCCCGTGGCCCACGACATCCGTTTTGTGGAAGATGACTGGGAATCACCCACCCTGGGAGCGTCAGGCCTGGGGTGGGAAGTATGGCTTGATGGAATGGAAATCACCCAGTTTACCTATTTTCAACAGGCAGCAAGCATCGAACTCGATCCCATCTCTGTTGAAATCACATACGGCCTGGAGAGGATTGCCATGTATCTGCAGGATGTGGACAATGTTTTCAACCTAAAATGGAACGATTCCATCACCTACCGAGACTTGCACCATCAGGCCGAAGTGGAACATTCGACGTACAACTTTGAAAAGGCGGACATCAAAATGCTGCTGGCCCTGTTTGACATGTATGAGGCCGAATGCCAGCGGGTTATTGCGGCTTCCCTCGTCCTGCCAGCTTATGAATATTGCCTGAAATGTTCGCACACCTTTAACCTGCTCGATGCCCGTGGCGCCATGAGTGTGACCGAGCGGACCGGGTATATCGCCCGTGTGAGAAACCTGGCCCGCGCCTGCGGCCAGGCCTATCTCGAACAGAGAAAAGCCATGGGGTTTCCCTTGCTCAAGGAGACAAAGTGAGGCGTTAATGTTCCCACGCTGATAAAAAAGACTGGATATGAGGATAAGAAAATCAGGTTACTCAGATTTATCATCCTGCTTGTCTGCTTCGGGCAACAGGCCCTTGGCTCGCAGCTTTTTTCTCTTTGCACGGCGCCTGCGTTTACGTTCCATCTCCCTTGTTCGTTCAATCTTTTTGTGACGTGACATATGCTTACCTCCCTATCAGGATTTCCCGAGCGTCTCTTTGACCGCAGCAACAACAGCCTCAAGTGTAAACCCAAAATTTTCCAATAAGACAGGCCCGGGTGCAGAAGCTCCAAAGCGCTCAATGCCGATCACCCTCCCCTCGATGCCGACATAGCGTTCCCACCCCATGGGCACACCAGCCTCAACAGCCACCCGGGCCTTCACCGTGACCGGCAACACCTCTTCGCGATAGTCGGCTCCCTGGGCCTCAAAGACCTCCCAGCTCGGCATGTTGACCACCCGAACTGCAATCCCTTCATCAACCAGTTTCTCGTAGGCGGCCAATGCGAGATGCACCTCTGAGCCGGTGGCCAGAAGCACGATTTCCGGTTTGCCCTGTGGCGCCTCGGCCAGGATATAGCCGCCTCGCAGCACGCTCTCGGCTGGGGCAAACCGGGTGCGGTCGATGATAGGGACCTTCTGTCGCGTAAGGATTAAAGCGGTAGGGCCCTCCTTGCGATTCAGGGCAAATTGCCAGGCAAAGACCGTCTCGTTGGCGTCGGCCGGACGCAGGACCACTAAATTGGGTATGGCCCGCAAAGCGGCTATCTGTTCAACCGGCTGATGGGTGGGCCCATCCTCGCCCACAGCCACAGAGTCATGCGTGAAAACGTAAATAACTCGCAGTTTCATCAAGGCGGCCAGGCGTATGGCTGGCCGCATATAGTCAGAAAAAACCAGGAATGTGGCGCCGTAAGGCACAAGGGCCCGGCTCAGGGCCATGCCATTCAATATGCCTCCCATGGCGTGCTCACGTATGCCAAAATGAATATTCCTCCCGCCAGGATCTACCTTGATGACCCCCAGACCTTTAATATAGGTCTTTGTGGAGGGAGCAAGATCCGCAGAACCACCCAAAAGCCCGAATAGCCTCGGGGCCACACCTTCAAGGACCTTACCCGAAGCACTGCGGGTGGCTATGGGGCCCTGATCGGGCTCGAACCTGGGAAAGTCCTCTTCCCAGCCTTCGGGCCATTTTCCTTCATGGCGCTCTTTCCACTGTGCGGCCAGATCCGGATATTCTCTGGCATAAGCATCAAAAAGATGTTTCCATTCTTCCTCCCAAAGATGACCCTTGTTTACGCAGGCTCGAAAATGCTCAAGGGCCTCTTCAGGAATATAAAACAGTGTTTCAGGCCAGTTGAGTTGCTCCCTGACCAATCGGGCCTCTTCGGCTCCCAGCGGCTCGCCGTGAGCCGATGCATTGTCTTGTTTGTTGGGGCTCCCGTATCCGATATGGGTGCGGGCAATAATCAAGGAGGGGCTGTCCGTTTCCTGCTGTGCTGCACTCAGGGCTGAGCCAATTTGAGGCAGGTCATAGCCATCCACCTTTTGGACATGCCAGTTGTAGGCCTCAAACCTCTTGCCCACGTCCTCGGTAAAGGTGAGGTCTGTGCTTCCTTCAATGGTAATGCGGTTGTCCAGGTAGATGCAAATCAAGCGCCCCAGGCCGAGATGGCCCGCCACGGAAGCTGCCTCTGAGGTAACCCCTTCCATCATATCCCCATCGCTGACCACGGCATAGATAAAATAATCGACCAGTCGATATCCAGGCCGGTTAAAGTGCTGGGCGAGATATTCCTGGGCCATGGCCATGCCCACTGCGTTAGAAAAACCCTGGCCCAGCGGGCCGGTCGTCGTCTCCACCCCCGGAGTTGGTCCGTATTCGGGATGGCCGGGGGTGATGCTGTTCCACTGCCGGAATTGACGGATATCTTCAAGAGAAACCTCGTAGCCTGTCAGATAAAGAAGGGCATAGAGGAGCATGGACCCGTGACCGGCCGAGAGCACGAATCTGTCCCGGTTTGGCCATTTAGGATTGGCCGGGTTGTGTTTCAAAAACCGGGTCCACACGACGTATCCGATGTCCGCGGCCTCCATGGGCATGCCTGGATGACCCGAACGGGCTTTTTCCACGGCATCCACGGCGAGCATTCGAATGGTGTTTATGCAAAGTGGACTGAGTGCGTTTTCTTGAGAAGATTTCAATTCCTTCCTCCGTCTTCGTTATGTGTTATTGGTTATTCGTATTACACAATATGGCGGTATTTGGAAGTCTTTGATGAAACTTTTTTCAGGGAAGGCGGAGTAATAAGGAGGACGTCCTTAAATAACTAAATAACGTGACATGAGCTTAATTGGTGAAGTTAAACTTCACACCTCCCACAAACCAGCGGCCGGGCATAGGCGCAAAGCCGGATTCCACATATTCTTCATCCAAAAGGTTGGTGACTTCGAGGAACACCTGGTACTGATGCCATTCGTAGGTCAGACGGGTGTCCATAACTACGTGGGAGTCCCCTGCCACACGTTCTTCATATCGAGCCTTAACGGCCTGGGTCAGGCCCTCAAACCAATCCAAAATGATGGAGCCGTGGAGCTGGTGGCGCAGGTGATCTAACACATATTTCGACTCAAGTTGCCCTGTATCCCAGTCCGAGTCCAGATAGGTGTAGGCAATGTTTACAGCGGAAAGGGGCGTTGTGCTCAGAAGGGCCCTGGGATAAAGATCGAATCCGAGTTCGAACCCCTGAGTCGTATTTTCTGCGACATTTCGAGCCTTCCATGCCTCCTGCTCGGAAGTGCGAGTCCAATCAATAAGATCTTCTGCGTCGCGCAGGAACAGGCTGAAATTGGCGCCCAGGCCCTTCTCGCGCCACCGAAGCCCTGTTTCGTAAGTCCAGGCCCGTTCGGGCTTCAGATCGGGATTGCCCTGGTTAGCCGGAGTGTAGTAATAGAGTTCGGTAAATGTCGGAATGCGGAAAGATTTTCCCAAAGAGGCAAACCAGTTAAGTCCGGCTGCCAACTCAAGATTTAATTCCGCACCTGGCCAGTGTTCCCAGCCCCAATCCGTATAGTGCATGGCCGAAGTTCCGAGAACACAGGTCAACCATTCAACTGGAGAAAACCTGTGCTCAAAAAAGAGACCACCGCGCTGGCGGTCGTGATCACCCAGGTTGGAGCTTTGCAGATTTTCAAAGGCGAGTTCACCGCCAACACCAGTAATTCCCAATTCAGATTTCAACCGAGAATTCAGTTGTACGCCAAAGGCATCGGTCCGGTGCTCGTTGCGGTACCAATTGCCTCCGATCTCTATTTTGAAATCATCATCATGGCGGCGCCAGAATACTCCAGGCATTACCTCCAATTTCGCCATCTTTAAGTGGGCACTGCCGTGAGCCAACAGGGTTTCTGTTTTCTCGCGCTGGTTGGGGAATGTGTCGCTATAAAAGCGATAGGCTCCAAAGTCCTTATTCGTATATCCCAAAGCCAGTTGAAACTCGTGGTTGGCTGTGTTTATTGCACCATTATAAGCGACCGTCTTGATATCAAAATCCGTGTCTTCGTTTTCCATGTAACCCGAGGAAGAACGTCGAGACATCGAAACGCGGTTTGAGGTACGGCCGGTTTTCAAAGTCGCATGAGCACCTAAATCGTAATAATCGTATTCACCGTACTTTGCATAGCCGCCGACAGCACTGTGATCAGCCTTCCGTGTAATGATATTAACGACACCGGCCATAGCATTGTGACCGTAAACTCTAGCGCCTGGTCCTTTCAAGACCTCAATACGCTCAATGTCCTCCAGGTTGACGGCCAGATCCAGATTGTGATGTCCGGTCTGAGGGTCACTGACGTTGACGCCGTCGATCAAAATCAGCGTCTGTTCATATGAACCGCCGCGGATCGAAACATCGGCTTGAACTCCGTGAATGCCGCGCTGGCGTACGTCTACACCGTTGACGTATTCCAACAGATCCGAAATGCTGTCCACAGGCAAGACCTCAATTTCTTCCTGACTAATAATTGAGACGGATTGGCCAACTCTTGAAAGGTGCTGTGGGACACGACTGCCCGTAACCACGACAGGTTCTAATTCATAACAAGGACCGCCTTCTTGCGCTATCAAAGGGTCATTGCTGGCCAGGAGCAAGCTTAACATGCCTCCAAGAATAAAACGCATTGCGCGTATGGGAAATACCTTCTTAATCATAATGCGAATGGGGACGCTGGTAAAAAAGTAACAAAACCTCATTCGATTAATTGCAACCCATTTTCGCGGGCAATGGTTTCTCCCCTTTCAACTGAGAACCCCACGCCAGGGGGGCTCATTTCCAACCGCCTGGCCAGTTCTCTAAGCGACATCCCCAACTCACTGACTGCCCTGTCTGCCGTGCCGGGCAACATTGCGGACG
>JAGMBW010000021.1 GCA_023129535.1 Desulfobacterales bacterium | reverse complement strand
TTTTCAAGGCGTGAGCCGCAAATCAGTCCCCTCACTCCTCCCACATCTGTAGCAATAACCGGCACACCGGCAGCCATTGCCTCAATAACCGTCACAGGCGTCCCCTCATTATGTGAGGTCAGGGCCAGCACGTCCAGGTCGGCATACACTGGCGCCATTTCTTTCATCCAACCGGTGAAAACCACCTGGTCTGATAGACATAGCCGCTGTGTCAGATCCTGAAGATCCCTGCGCAATTCCCCATCTCCCACGATCACAAAGTGGGTTCTCGGGTCCGGCTTGGTTTTTATTAGTACTTGGATTGCTTCCAGGAACATGCGGTGGTTCTTAATAGGCGTAAGTCGGCCGATGATGCCCACCAGTCTGATCCCGTTGTCCGACACGCCTGCCGCTCCGGCAAAGACGAACGAACGGGCAGGAAGACCAAGCTGCGCCCGGAATTGGTTCCTATTCGCCACACATCGACTAAACGGCGTCAAATCGAAGCCCAGGGGAATAACGCGGTATTGTCCAGGCCAACCAATGCCAAAATCATTGCATAGCTCCTCTTCCTGCTGCTCAGTAAGTACGACAATGATGTCACTAAATCTGGCAAGGACTCTCTCGACCCCCTGGAATAACCTTGATTTGAAAGGCGAAAAGTACCCATGCAGTACATGGCCGTGGAAAGTATGAACCACTTTGGATTGTCGATTGTCGATTGTCGATTGTCGATTGCGGAATTTGAGGATTGAGATTTTCTGAAGAAAGCACAGCGGCGTGGACCTTAGGCTCTGTATGGTATTGTAAAGGAGAGCGGCGAGTCGCCCCAGAGTGCCGGCCTTGGCCGTGTGGGTATGAATGATCTGGGGGCGGAATTTGAAAAAAAGGCGCAGGATGCGCAAAAGAGCCACTAAGTCGTCAGCAGGCCACAGTCTGCGACCCAGTTCCGGGACAATGACTGGCTTCAGCCCGTGGGCTTCAGCAAGATAGGCCATATCACCTTCACCTTGTGCCACCTGCCCTGCTACCAGCAACGTTTCGTAGCCCAACCTTTGCATGTGGCGGGTAAGAAGTATCGTGTGAATGGCTGGCCCACCAATGTTTAGCCGGGTGATGATACGCAGGACCCTCATCCTTGAAACCCACAACCCTTCATGACCCATTTAGCCACCGCTCACGCCACATCTCCCACATCAGGAGAGACCACAGCCGATATTGGTGATTGGCATGGCCAGAGAGGTGTTCCTTTATTTTTTTCTCGACCAAGGTTTGATCAAATATGCCCTCTTTTCTTAGCCGATCTGAAGAAAGGTAATCCAAAAGAAGAGCTTTCAAATCATCTCGAAACCATCGATCTATAGGAACGCCAAAGCCCATTTTGGGTCTTTCAAATAACCCGGCTGGCACGTACCTGGCGAGAAGTTTCTTAAGGATGTATTTGCCAGTTCCGTTTCTGTATTTCAGGCTGTCTGGCAGCCTTGAAGTATATTCTACAACACGATGATCAAGGAGCGGCACCCTCACCTCCAGGCTATTCGCCATGCTGGCCCTATCTACCTTTGTAAGCATAGCGTCGGGGAGGTAAGTTGTCTGATCGACCCGCATGAGGCGGGAAAGAATAGGCCAACCTTCTGTCTTTCTGAAGGTTTCTTCGTACACACCTTCAGGCAGGGTTTCTTGTACCAAAGGGAAGATTTCGTCTTTAGACCAAAGGCAAACAGTGCTCCGATAAAGGCTTGACAGAGATCTCCGGCCCATCATTGCGACAAGTTTTTGCCATTTATCCGGAAAATTAGCTACCCTGAACCGCTTGGGTAAGGAAATGCTCCAGCGAGAATAGGATCTTTCTGCCCAATGAGACGGAATACCTCTCAATGAAAGGGCTAAGGCTGCTTTGATCGCTTTAGGAAGACGCTGGAAACTATTGTACACGGACTGCGTACTCCAGTACCGGACATATCCGCAAAACTGTTCATCTCCACCATCCCCGGAAAGGGCGACCGTCACGTGACTCCGGGCCAAGCAGCAGACAAGAAAAGAGGGAATGGCTGAGGAATCGGCAAAAGGCTCGTCGTACATTTCGGGAAGTTTTGGAATGATTTCCATAGCCTCCCTGGGGGTGACATAAAATTCAGTGTGATCCGTCCCCAAATGCCTGGCCACCTTTGAGGCCCAGGGCGCCTCGTCGTACCCCGGTTCTCTGAACCCGATGCTGAATGTCCGTACAGGTGAGCTATTGACCTTTTGCATCAGAGCCACCACAGCGGAGGAGTCTATGCCGCCACTAAGCAAAGCCCCGAGGGGCACATCGCTGATCAGTCGGTCTGACACGGCTCCAGTGAGTAGATGGTCCAATTCCTCAAGAGCATCTTCTTCCGAAAGACCAGGACTTTTTGAAGCCAAGTCTCCTGTAGAGAGTTGCCAGTAAGGGTGAGTGTAAAGTCTATGTCCGTCAAAAATAGCGTAATGACCCGGAAGCAGTTTGTAGGTATCCTTGAAAATTGTCCTCGGAGCCGGAATGTACTGATAATGCAGGAAAAGTGGAAGTGCCTCTGGGTCAATTTCCCTATTGAAGCACTCAAAGGCCATGATCCCCTTGAGTTCTGACGAAAAAAGGAAGGCCCCGCGGATGAAACAATAATAGAGCGGTTTGATCCCTAAGCGATCCCGGGCGAGGAAAAGCTGTCTTTTCGGCCTATCCCATATCGCCAAAGCAAACATACCCACAAACCGCTGGAGGCAATCAATCCCCCACTGGAGATACGCCTTGAGGATCACTTCGGTATCTGTGGCTGTGTGGAAGCGATGGCCATGCCTTTCCAATGTCTCACGGATTTTCTTAAAATTATATACCTCACCATTATAAACGATATGCACACTGCCATCATCACTCTTCATAGGCTGACGTCCGGCTGCAGACAGATCGATTACCGACAGTCGGCGGTGCCCCAACCCAACACCAGGCTCTGCATCAAAAAAAAGGCCCGTATCGTCTGGGCCTCGATGGGCGAGAGAGGAAACTGCTTCAGGCATATCTTCAGATAGCCTTTTAAAATCCGTTTCGGATCTAAAGCCTACGAATCCGCACATGTTTCCAGGGTCGTATTGTTTTCATAATTCTTCTCATTCAACTCATGCCTATAGTTTCTTCGGCCAGCAGGGATTATGGAGGTCCCACAAGGGAACATATACAGCCATCTTGAGGCCCGTGGGCTCAGAAACGTGGGCAAAAAAATCATTCTGGTTACATTCCTTCTATCACCAATGATGTATAAAGTGATTCATATTGTTTTACAATTTGAGACAGTTCAAAATAATCCTTGACCCGCTTCCTGGCCGCTATCCCGAGCCTGTGCCTCCCGTCCTCTCCCACATCAATTAATTCCTTCCATGCCTTTGCTAAGGCATCGGGGTCTTTCGGTGGAACAACGCGGCCCGTGTCACTGACAATTCTTGCTGAATCACCAACATCCGTGACCACACAGGGAACTCCGCAGGCCATAGCCTCACCGATGGTGTTGGGGAACCCTTCTCCATAGGAAACTGAGGAAGCAATATCGAGGCCTGCCGTGATATTTTCCACATCATTTCTCTCTCCCAGAAGATGAAAGTGGTCTTTCCAAATATGAGGAATCTGCCTGGCGAGTAGACCGTTTCCCCACTTCACATCCCTGCCAGCCAAAATAAAATGCACATCTCTCCTTTCTCGAAGCAACAAGCAAGCGGCCTTAATGAATGTGGAATGTTTTTTCATAGGATCATAACGGGCAATGAACCCAATCAAAAAGACTCTTTTTTGATTCCTCTTACCACTTTGCTCCCCCCTATTCTCAGTCTTGGGATTATAGGCTAAGCCCAATTCCACCAGTAATCCTTGTTTGGCTTGTCTATCGGGCTTAAACTTATCCAAATCAAATCCATTAGGAATAACTCTCCACCGTTTGGCTTTGTAGCCCAGGTTGACATGAAACTTTACGGCCTCTCTGGAATTGGCAATCACTACTTGAGGAAAAGAAGAAAAAAGGGAACACAGCTTAATAGTCCACTTTGTAGAGCGGCGGTATTTATCTAAGTCCATGTAAGAACAACGAATATTCCAACAGATAGTTCTGATGCCTGCCAACTTGCCGAATATTAGTCCAAGTAGATCCGCATGGTAAAGCCACGTCTGCAAAATCGTTGGCCTTATAAAACGAAATAACCGCCAGAGCTTGGCCAACCCACTAGGCGTTAACCGACCATTTGGCATATTCAAGGCATAAACCGGAATTCCCTGAGCCAAGATTCTTTCTCCAACGGAGCCAACATCCGTTAAACTAACCACCCGCTTCGTGAAAATATGATGGTCCGTGTGGGATAAGAGCTTCAATAGCATCATCTCAGCACCACCCGTATTCAAGGTGGTAATCAAGTGCAGGATGATAGTTTGACCATGTTTCATAAAGTTTGAAGAGTTCTACAGTACCTGAACCTTGTATCCTGTTTTAAAAGTGCCAGGCTATTTCTGTAAGACAATATTGTAATGAACTGAGAAAATTTTTGAAATGACAGGTATTTTACATACCGTTTTCTCTGTCTTCATCAAAAATACGCCGTTTTTGCCAGCCAGCAGTCCCAATTTTGATGGGGCAATCCTGAAATATCTGAGGGACTTCATCTTCAGCCCGTTTTTGCGAAAGAGCTTGGCTACAACCCTTGGTGGAAGAATTCTCTCTACACCGTAAAGAAATTCTTCGCCATCTTCGCCAATTCCCTTTTTAATGGTCGTTAAACCCCTTTGCCTGAAAAGGTGTAATTGCATCAAGGGATTATAGGCATTTGACTCACTAACTATCAGAATGCCATTATCCTTAAGTATGTTTGATATCTTCTTAACGACTTCCACTCTGGGCTCCATATGATGAAGTGCTTCCTCGAGGTATATGAGATCGAATTTGTCCCTATCATTCAAGGATAGCACGTTGGACTTCCTAAATTCGCAGTTGATGTCAGACCCAAGTTCCCTTTCTAGTACCCGCTTCCGTTCCACGGCACAAAACAGACGGTCCTTCTTGATATCCACTGCAAGGACTTGACCACGGCATTGTAGTTTACAAGCCAAGTATAATGACACAGATCCAGTACCACAGCCCAGGTCCAAGACCTTTAAGCCCGACTTTTCCTTAACGGTCATGAACTCTCTGTCCAGTTCTAAGTGACGATCAGCCCACGCCAGTCTCAAGTATCCTGAGAAATTCATCCGATAATTCGCATAATACCGGTTGAAGACATGCAGCGCTTTTCCCTCAAGCCTCTTAGTCTGAAACCACCAGTCTAAGAAATCTGCTGAGTCTGTAAATGGAATATGGTTGTGTTTACGCATTTTACGTTACCAGGATTGGTACAATTAGCTTCTCACATAAAGCAGCGAAAGCAGCCCAAATCTTCGGGTGCTATGAGCCAAGGGTGCCAAACACAGAATAAGGCTCTTTATAGAGATGGAACGCGTGGGAACAGTACGGACGAGGCAGGCGGTACTTAGGTAAAAGCTCTTTTTATACCAAACCGCCTAAAACAAGCTCTGCTCTTTGTCGCCATGTGTGTCGCTCAAGAAATTGTTCACGTGCACGGCCACCCAAAACATCACGCCATTCCCTGCGATCAGCTATCTTCTTGATGGTTTTTGCCCAACTGTTCAGGTCGGCTTGCCGACACAGGACGCAATTTTCCTTGTCAACCAATACTTCCCGCAGCACAGGAAGCTCTGATGCAATTATGGCCTTACCCTACAACATTTATTCGAATATTTTCAAGGGAGACATCCATTTAGCAGTATCCCCTTTATCCCCTGAGACTGCAACTTGACTCTGGTACGGGGCCAGCAACATGTCAAAAGCTGCAAAATAACCAGCCATAGATCCAGGAGGCAGATAGCCGTGGAAATGAATATTTGAGTTGTTAGTAGTAGAGGTATATTTCTTCACGTCCAAATCTGACCCACCTATAATGTGGAAGTCCACTTCAGGCACACGCTTTGCCACGTCGAGAATTAACTCAATACCTCGGCCAAGATATAAGCTGCCCACATATCCCACTTAACTGAGTCGCTTTGCCCCGGCAGAACAGCGTTTTGAACCTTCCCTTGCACTTGCTCATTAGCTCCATCGTACGCCACTATAACCCGCTCATCATCGAGCCACTGGAAAATATCTAAGTATATCGTTTTTAGAATATTTGAAATACATGACTTTCGGCCATTTGTAAACTATTTTGACTTAAATTAGGACATCTGCTTCTCGAAAGAAAACACCATTCTTTTGCCTCGGGGCCCAATGACATGCAAGGCATTTATCTTTTCAATTGCCTCTGAGAGTTTCTCCATCATCAACTTGTCTTTTTTGTTGTAATCCAGAATTATGTCGCGGACAGCATCAGTTTCCTTGA